>WRKL01000012.1 GCA_009778115.1 Oscillospiraceae bacterium
TCACGTTTTAATTTCCGAGGAGGTCTATTTTTGATTTTTTACCAGCGTACCTATAGTTTTTCCCGTCGCCGCTTTTAACATATTGTCCGGGTCAGCCAGATTGAACACCAAAATAGGAACATCGTTGTCGCGGCACATTGAGGCTGCCGTAGCGTCCATAACCTTAAGATGTTGTCCGAGCACCTGATTGAATGAAACTTGTTCGAACTTTACCGCATCCGGAAATTTGTTAGGATCTTTGTCATATACGCCGTCTACCATAGTAGCTTTGAAGATGATGTCGGCTTCGATTTCGGCGGCGCGCAGTGAAGCGGCGGTGTCCGTAGAAAAGAAAGGGTTGCCGGTTCCGCATCCGAAAATAACTATACGTCCCTTTTCCAAATGACGTACCGCCCGATTACGGATATACGGCTCCGCTACCGCCTGCATCGCTATCGCAGTCTGAACTCTGACCGTTGCGCCCAGTTCTTCTAATACGTCGGCAACAGCCAGTGCGTTCATGGTAGTGCCCAGCATTCCGATATGATCGGCACGCGTCCGATCCATAGCACCGCTGCTGCGTCCGCGCCAGAAGTTTCCGCCCCCGACTACGATGGCTATTTGCACTCCCAAATCGGCGGTCTTTTTGACGGATTCACAGATTTTAGTTATTACATCATAATCCAGTCCGAACTTTTTTTCGCCCGCCAATGCTTCACCGCTCAGTTTCAGCAGTATCCTGTTATACTTCTTGCGATCGTCCATTGCCGCATCCTTTCCTAAAACACGTTAAAAAGAACGCCAACAACAGTTTTAATATAAAATCGTTGTTGGCGTTTGTCGCATTTTTATTTTATCATACCCGCGACTTCGTCAGCGAAATTATCCTCTCTTTTTTCGAGTCCTTCGCCTTTTTCAAATCGTACAAATTTTATTATTTCAATCGAGCCGCCAAGTTCTTTTGCCGTGTTATCTGTGTATTGTTTTACCGATAGGTTTGCATCTTTGACAAACGCCTGATCCACAAGACAAAATTCCTTAAAATACTTGGATATACGACCCTGCACCATCTTTTGCGCAATGTTTTCGGGTTTGCCTTCGTTTACCGCCTGTGTTAAAAGGATATTCTTTTCGGACTCCAGAGTTTCGGCAGGCACTTCGTCTTTGGTTACGAATTGCGGATTTGCCGCTGCGATCTGCATGGCAACATCCTTTCCGTAAGCTTCGAACGCACCTTCAGCCGTCAAATCAGTGTTAAATTTCACCATAACGCCGATCGCTCCGTTGCCGTGTACATAAGATGCCAATTCTCCTTCAAGACGCTCGAAGCGGCGAACTTTAATATTTTCCCCGATCTTCAATATTTTTTCCTGCAATGCTTGTTCCACTGTATCGTCCGAACCGGACAACTTCATCGCCAAAAGTTCGTCTACATCAGTGGGATCAGAATCTATCACAGTATTGGCAACCGCATTAACGAACGCCACAAAATCTTTGTTCTTTGCCACAAAATCAGTTTCTGAATTGACTTCGAGTACTACGCCGATTTTTTTATCTTTGTTTATTACCGAAACCACCAGACCGTCTGCCGCGATCCGTCCTGCTTTTTTTGCCGCCGCCGCCAGCCCCTTTTCACGCAAAATCTGCATTGCCTTGTCCATATCACCACCGGAATCGGTAAGGGACTTTTTACAATCCATCATACCGCAACCTGTTTTTTCTCTTAACGCCTGAACATCCTTAGCTGTAAAAGCCAATTTGATTACCTCCTACAATATAATTCATTTTAAGTTTTAATTTTTAACAAGCAGCCTAAACTTGCGGAGCATCGCTTTCTTCATCATCGCGTCCGTCATATGAAGCGATAGCGGGTGCCTCATCTCCGGGCTTTTCGCTCTCATCGCCGGATTGTTCTTCCGCGTTGTTGTTTTCATCGGGCTCCGGTTCTCCCATTTCACCTTGGTTCGCTTCGATAACCGCATCTGCCATAGCTCCCACGATCAATTTAACCGCACGGATAGCATCATCGTTTCCGGGGATAACATAATCCACATCGTCGGGATCGCAATTGGTATCGACGATCGCCACGATAGGAATACCCAGTTTTCTGGCTTCGGCGACTGCAATTTTTTCTTTGTGAGGATCCACAATAAAAAGAACCGCCGGAAGTCTTTTCATTTCTTTTATTCCGCCCAAAAACTTTTCCAGTCTGTCTATTTCCAGGTTCAGCTTTATGACTTCTTTTTTCGGCAGGAGTTCGAAAGTTCCGTCTTCCTGCATTTTGCGCAGCTGAGTAAGCCGGTCAATTCGTCCGCGGATAGTGTTAAAGTTTGTCAGCATCCCGCCGAGCCAGCGTGCATTAACAAAATGCATTCCGCAACGTTCGGCTTCTTCTCTAACAGAACTGCCTGCTTGTTTTTTGGTTCCCACAAAAAGAACCTCTCCGCCATCGGTCGCAATTTCGCGCACAAACATATACGCTTCTTCCAGTTTCTTCACGGTTTTCGCAAGGTCTATAATATAGATTCCATTACGCTCCGTAAAGATGTAGCGTGCCATTTTCGGATTCCATCTCTTGGTTTGATGCCCAAAATGCACGCCCGCTTCGAGTAGTTGCTTCATTGATACTACTGCCATGTGTTTTTCACTCCTATTTTTTTGTTTTTAATAATTGACAGCATCTGAAAATGGTTTTCGAAAATTAACCGAAAATCTTAAGTTTTCAAAAGCCGCCGAATGCCGCCCCACACCGTAAAGAATCAACAGCGAATTTCCGCTAATGATTGCTTTTTGAATCGCGACCTAAAAAAGGCAACAAGCTTTCGTTCAGCGTGGGTGTGTAATAGCACAAAACATGCTATGGCGAATCATTTCGCCTGCAAGCGAGATAATTATATCATATAATTTCCCATAATGCAAGGGTTGTTGGAAAAAATAAATTCGTGTCCTCTTAAAGTGTCAATGATGGGTGACAGTTTGGGGTAAAAAAGATAGAGTCTGATGAATCGAGCCCTATCAAGGTGGAGATTCTGAAGTTTTTTGCCCCGCGTGTATGCGCTATCCTGCGGATACCACAGCGGAAAAGTTCGGAATACTACCTTGACAGCGCGCCGGTGATACAATGGTTTTATGGGCCGGCGGGCCCATAATTGCTTCACATCACGCCCAGATATTTTTCCAGAATTTGGTTAGACGATTGAAAGCCCAGGCAAATTTTTGGGATGTTATTTGACCGTATATTGTACTTTGCGAGCTGCGCCCGGCCGTCGGCAAGGCTGTACATCCGCATCTTTTTGTAGAACCGCTGACCGTCGATTCGATGCTGCCGTTCGACCTTGCCGTTGTGCTGTGGAGTCGCTATTTTTATGCGGTGGTAGATGATTCCCATGTCTGCTAAAGCCTGTTCAAACAGCGATTTGTGCTTGGATTTTGTGACGAGAAGTGCGTTGGTGAACTCTGTGCCGTTGTCGGTCTGTGCTTCCCGGATTTGAAACGGAAAAGAAGTCATGAGCTTCTCCAAAAAATCCTTAGAACTAAACGTGCTATGCTCGTCGTACATTTCCCGAAAAACAACCCGCGTACACTCGTCAATCGCCGTGTATTGGTAGTATTTCTGCCCATTTGCCACGCAATCTGACGGCACATATTTCACGTCAATCTGAATTTTTTGCCCCGGATATTCGGCGCGCTCGTATGGCTTCGGCTTCCGTGCTTTCTGTTTTGCCTTCTGTTCGGCGGGCAACCACTTGTTCAACACTCTTACCAAGCTGTTGTAATGTCGGGTGTAACCTTTCTTGCGAAGTGTGTCCCAAAGCACGATTCTGTCGTCCTTATTGTGCTTCCAATGCCGCATTATTAGGGCTTTTTCTTCTTCTGTATGTTGTTTTGGGTGACTGTGCGGACGGTGACTTTTATCTACCAGACTTTTCCAGTTTCCGTCGTATTTTGCACGCCACTCGTAGATGGCGTTTCGGCTTCGCCTAAAGCGATTTGCCGCCCGCGTCACCCCGTGTTTGTACGAATATCGAATTACACGTTGACGGTATTTGGCTTCTGATGTTATACTGTTCATGGTAAATACAGCTCCTTTATACATGGTTCGGTTTTGTCGCTTTACCATTGTATCACAGGCTCGCTGTATTTACCTTTTTATCTGTCACCCATCAATTGTATCATAACAGTTGCGTTAATTTTTTGTTAAAGTGTCTTGAATTTTCAATGATGGGTGACACTTTAGGGTAAAAAGGCAATTTACTGTAAAAAACTTTCGGGTAAAAATTAAAAAACCCTTGAAAATTACAAACAGGCGATGTATAATGTAGGAGAACACTTTAAAAATCCAACCGCATATACACAAAATATTACGGATTTCAAGTTTTAAATTTCACATTCCACGATTGGAGGATTTATGAATCTACACGACAAGACCATGACCTTTTCGGTTCAGGACGAAAAAGAGAGTGAGATGAAAAGGATTCTTACCCTTGTTTACGATGCCCTTAAAGAAAAAGGATATAATCCCGTAAACCAAATCGTGGGATATATTCTTTCCGAGGATCCAACTTATATTACGACTTTCAACAACGCCCGCAGCATGGTGCGTCGTGTCGATCGGGATGAACTTTTGCAAGCGCTTGTGAAATCGTATCTGTCTAATTAGACCTCCTCGAAAACTACTTCGCGACGTATGAACGGAAGATTTCCCGCCACACGGTGTTAATTTAAACAAACAAAAGGTTCTTTGTCCACTCTCTTCTCTAAAAACAAAAATATGAAAAGGTTATTCAACAACATTATAAAATTTGCAAAAGCGGAAAAAACCCTTATTTTAGCCGGAGCTGTTTTTGTGTTCCTGACGACGGTTCTGTGTTTTATGCCCTGGATTACAGGAGCCGGGAACGGCGAAACCGTTTTTGATGCTACAGACACCGTCGTATACGGAAACGACCCGGACGACGGTGAATTTTATGCCGGTGATGCAGAGCCGGACGATCAAGGCGGTCAAAACGATCAATATAATGAATCAAAACATTATTATGAGCATACATACTCGCAACCGGACACGGCCGGTAAAAAATCCGAAATCCAAAACTACGAAAAAAGCGAAGCTCAAAAAGACACGACGAAAAAAAGTTACGGCAGATTCTCCTACAGGCTCAAAAGCAGTAAAAGCAGCACGGGTTCTTCAGGTAAAAAATCAAGTTCCGGAAGTAAAAAATCCTTGCAGTCCGGACAATCTAATACAAGCTCCGCCGCCGCCTTTACAATCCCTGCGGGATGGCAGGACGAAGGCAGGTACGAAGCAGACGTTGACATAGAAGAAGGGGAGTATTTCCTTTTACCTAAGGACACCGGATTAGGAGCCTCATTCACAATACAAGGTAATGCTTCCGAACCGGTTGTAGTCAAAAATTTTAAATTCGGGTTATATCTCGAAATTGAAAAAAATCAAACCGTAACGTTTAGCAATTGTATTTTTATTGCCGCAAAAAATAAAAACCGGAGCATCAAAATTCCTGACATAAAAACGGCTTACAAGCTGGGCAAAGACCTGGAAGTCGGGACTTATTTAAACGCCCATTCGACGATGATACAAATTGAAATTTATCGCCGTCCTACCTACCGTGAAACCGACATGACCAATCGCTTCATTGTGGCAGGAGGAAAGACTTTCGAATTAAAAGCAGCGGATTCCGGAAGTTATGTGTATACAAATTCATCCCTGCCGCTTATCAAGGTCAATTAAACTCATCCTGTACCTATTTATATCCGCGGTTTGTTCATCAATAAAAGTGACTCCTTCTTTTTCCAGAAGGAGTTTTTGTTCGTTTGCACCGCCGAAAGCAAAAGCGGAGGATATCCGGCCGTCCTTTGTAACGACTCTATGACAGGGTATATGTTCCGGGTCGGGATTAACATGGAGCGCGTAACCCACAACTCTCGCCCATTTCGGATTTCCCGCCAGCGCGGCAACCTGCCCGTAGCTTGCCACCCTGCCTTTCGGAATTTTTTTTACCACATTATAAATTAGCTCAAAAACTTCTCCCATAACAAAATCCTTTCAATATCGGTTCTATTTTTGTATTTTAGCCGTTTGCCGCTGCGCCATTACAAGATTATAATATATCCCTCTGTTGCGCATAAGCTCTATATGGGAGCCTATTTCGGATATTTCGCCATCTTCTAAAACGATCAGTCTGTCGGCGTTGCGAAGAGTAGAAAGCCTGTGGGCAATGGCAAAAGTCGTCCTTCCCTTGATCAGTTTATCCAACGCTTCCTGAATGTATTTTTCCGTTTCCGCATCCAGCGATGACGTAGCTTCGTCCAGTACTAAAATTTTAGGATTATGCAGTATTGCCCGGGCAATCGCTATCCGCTGACGTTCGCCGCCGGATAAGGTGTATCCCCGATCTCCTATCCAGGTGTTATAGCCATCCGGGAGTTTTGAAATAAAATCATGTGCATGAGCTATTTTCGCCGCCATTATAACCTGTTCAAAGCTTGCGTTCGGGTCGGAGTATTTCAGATTTGACAAAATGGAACCGTCAAACAGAAAGGTTTCCTGCAATACAACACCCAGCTGGTTTTTGTAATATTTCTTGTCCATAGCGGTCACGTCCGTACCGTCTACCAAAATTTTGCCGTCCTGTGCATCGTATAGGCGCATAATCAAGTTTATAAGCGTAGTTTTACCCACGCCCGACGGTCCTACAATACCAATTATCTCGCCGGGCTTTATTTTAAATGAGATATTCTTAAGCACTTTTGAATATGGCTTATAACCGAAAACAACGTTATCAAAAACTACTTCACCGCGTATATCGTGTTCTTCGCGCTTCTCGTCCTCAAGTTCGTCAGGTTCATCCATAAGCTCGAATGTCTTGGATGCGCTTATTCCCGCCCGGGTGAGCTGGCGGGGCAGATGGATTATCCAGAACAAGGGTATATACATCATCGAAACATAGGTAATATATTGGGTGAGCTCGCCCAGCATCATCGTTTTATTTAATACCGCCTGTGCGCCGAAATAAATAACTATAAATTCTCCTATTCTTACAAAAAACGATATAAAAGGATAAAACTTTGCCCAGAACAGTTCCGCTTTTATGGTGGAACGCATATTCTTTTCGGAAAAACCGGCAAACCGTTCGATCTCTTTTTTTTCGTTGCCGTATGCCTTAACGACCCGGATTCCGTTAAGTATATCGTGCAAAGCTTCGCCCGTTTTTTTGAATTGATGCCATGCCTTGTGGAATAAAAAACGAATCCTCAAGGTTATTTTCTTAACTAATATATAGATAAAAGGGAACGGTGCTATAACGATCAGAGTTAGAAGAGGGTTGGTGACGAACATCATTATCGCTAAAAAGATGAAAGAGAAAACCCGTATTATCATTTCGATACCCGCGCCGCCAATAAATTGTTCCAAAACCCGCACATCGTGCTGGAGCCTGTGCTGTAATTCGCCGGATGAATATTTTGAGCTTGTACTCGAGGATAAATATTGAACTTTCTTGAACAAATCCTGTTTTATATTTCTTGATATAGAAAGCATAAACTTATTTCGTGTTTTGAATTCGTAACTCCAGGTAAGCATAAATAACAACTGGATAATAATACCGCCTATACCCCAGGCGAAAAACCCTAAGAAATTGATCTGCGCTCCTTCTGTTGCCGGATTAATGTAATCGTCGATCATTATACGCTGCAAATAAGGTAATATTATCCGCACTATTTCACTGACCGCCGCCAGAATTGTCACAATGGCGATTTCTTTGCGATAAAGCCGGCATAGTGGTAAAATCCGTAAAAACGCGGTAAGCTTTTTCATGCACCAGGGGCATACGTTCGAACCCTGGCGCAGAGGACGTCCGCATTTTTCGCATATCTTCGCATCTACCTCTATTTCGGGCACATTTCCCGTTTCCGTGTAATATTTGAAAGCATCTGAAAATTCGGCGAAGTGTGCAAACAACCTTTGTGTGAAATGGCACAGAACCCGTTCGCCGGACGAGCCGGAGCAAACAAGCCTTCCTGACCCTATCATTTGTTCGGCTTTCAATTCTTCTATTTCAACGAGCGGAACTCTGCTTATGATTTTGTTTTCGCACAAAACATATAGGTTATCCCGGGTAAGTACGGTATATCCATCCGCGATATCAGGTGAATCTCCCGATATATCGAACGCAACACAAAGCAGGTTTTTTTCTTTATTTTCAAGTAATTTTTCCGCCCACCCGGGCAAATCAATCTGAACCTTCAAAAAACAACCACCTTTAGGCAACTTATACTGATTCCAATTAAATACGCAGAAATAAATTTTCGCAAAAAACTATATATCCGGGCTTTCACTCCATCAATCAAACTTTTCTCAGATTGAAATTCGTGTTATATAAATCTAAATTACCCTGACTTTACACACTCTTCTTTTTCTTCCGTCCCTTGTGGTTACGGTTATGTTCGCGCTGCCTTTTCTCCGTGCGGTGAGTCTGCCTTTTGAGGACACCGAAACCACCCGGGGTTTCGACGATTTCCAGGTAACTCTTTTGTCTCTTGCGCCGGCCGGATTTACCGTTTCTTTGAGCTGAAAGGTTTTGTTCTTTCGAAGTCTCAGCCGCAGCGATGATCTGTTCAGCCGAACCGAACTTACCCGTATAACCCTGAACCGTGCCTGCAGCGTGCGGTTTTTAGCTGAGATAAAAGAATATACCGCTTCGGATCCATTTATTTTTTGTCCGCCTTCATACCAGCCATCGAAAACATAACCTTTGCTCGGGACTGCATTCAGCGTGACGGTTTTTCCCTCATCATAATATCCGCTGCCGGTCGCTCTTCCGCCGGTTCCTGAAGATGTTTTTATTTCAAATTCGGGCGGCGGCGGAAGCAATCTGAAGGTCGCTTCCAGCGTGCGGTTTTCGGTTGCGTTTGTAATAAAAGGATTTACCTCGGATATTTTCGCACCGTTCTCGTACCAGCTGTCAAAATGATAACCGGCATCGGGCACAGCGGTTATGACGGCGCGGTCGTTGTACTTAAAAGTCCCGCTGCCGGTTATGCGGCCACCGCGTTCCGCTGTTGCAGTGATTATTATAGCTTCCGGGTATTTTACGAACGCTGCTTTATAACGAAACCAACTTTCGTAGACAATGTCCCAGCTACGGTCGAAATCCGGGAAATAAAGCGTAAGTTCTTCGTGACAATCTTCAAAGAGGTTGCGGTGTTCTCCTCCTATGATCTCCGGACGGCTCCCCGTAAAAAATACGGTTGAAAGTTCCCGGCAACCCCGGAATACGTTTTCCTGAATGTTTATAGCACTGCCCGGGATTATTATTCCCCTCATCTTTTCACAGTGTGCGAACGCCCATTTTCCGATTTCTGTCACATTATCCGGAATCGTAATTCTTTCAAGATTAATACAGCGGAAAAAAGTATAGGCTCTTATTTCTTTTATATTTTTTGAAAGTGTTACATCCCGCAGCGATGTACAGCCGCCGAACACCTGCTCCCCGAGGTTGGTAACGCTGTCCGGAATAACTATACCCGTAAGAGCGGAACAACCGGAAAACGCAAAATCATCAATAAGGCGAACCGAACCGGGAATATTTATACCCGAAAGACTTTTACAATTTGCGAACGCCCGCTCCCCGATGCCTGTGATCGTATTCGGCAGCGTTACACCGGTAAGTTTTTCACAATTTGCGAAAGTGTACGCTCCGATGTTTGTTACACCTGGCGGAACAACTATGTTTCTTAACCCCGAATCATAAAACGCTCCGTCGCCGATATGTGTGATTCCGGCAGGCAAAATTATCCTCTCCAGGCTTTTACAACGCGCAAACGCCTGCGCTCCGATACTTCGGACACTGTTCGGAAGATTCAGGTTTACAAGACTTACGCATTCAGAGAACGCGCTGCTGCCGATATGGGAAACATTGCCGGGTATATTTATGTTCTTCAAGCTTTCGCACCTGAAAAACGCATAACTCCCGATATAGGTAACGCTGTTCGGGATATTAATTACCTCAAGGCTTTTACACCACGAAAAAGCCCAGTCGCCGATAGACGTAATTCCGCCCGGAATGGTTACATATGTAATGCCGGTTTTCCCTGTGAATGCTGACGGTCCGATCTTGGTTACCTGCATTCCGCTAATCCGTGACGGGATTGTTATGTCCGTATTTGAACCGGTATAACCCGTTATTGTCACGGAATTATTTTCTACGGCATATAGCCAGTCCCTGTATATCAATGACGTGTCCGAAGCAGACACTGTCGATGATGAACAAAGGATCAGCGGCAATTATAGTGCCAGTGTTAGCACTGCAAAACAAATTTTTTCTATCCGAATCCGGATCCGGATCTGGTTTCGTATCATTATAACGCATCCTCCCATATATGTTTTTTATGGAAAAACTATATCGTCAGGTAAATTTCAAGCTTTTGCCGGTGCGCTTTCGGGATATTGTAAACATCCATTATAATGTAGCGGTTACCCTCTACATCGGTAACCGAAACAGCATTTTCGTGCAGTCCGGACATTCTTAAATTTTTGGTCGGCTCGATCACGCATATTTCCTTTTCAACGCCGTTAAAAATTGCTTTTATAAAGAAAAACGACATTTTTTCCCGAATATTAGTTACTTTGTGTGTGATCGGGCAATAATATCTGAACTCAAGTTGTCTTTTTATCAATTGAGCCTGCTGCGGGTCAAAATCAGCATCAATATTTTTTATTATACCGATTTCCTGCTCGCCGCCGTCTTTTTTTCTTTTATGTCCTGTATGTCCTGTATTTCCGGAATTTTTGCCGTGTTCTTCGTGTTCTTCAAGCTCTTCGAGCTTTTCGGGTTCTTCAGTTTCGGCTTCGTCTTTTTCGTCCCCGTTTTTTTCAAACTTCGCCATTACCGAAATATAACCGAACGCATCAGAATAAGGAAGAAGTCTGTTTAACGTTATCCTTTCAAACTTTTCTCCGTTCAAAACCGCCGACAGGAACCCGTTTTTGTCCGGTACAAAAGATATATTATCCTCGGTCAGATAGTTTATCTTTGTAATGTCATCCAGGCTGTATAGTGAATCTGCGTTCTGTGGATTTCCTGACATATATTCATCCCCCATTTCGATAAATTTCAATGAGTCCGCCTGTAGCTTGTGGAGCTTAAAGTAGGCTCCCTTTTTGTTGATAAGTTCTGAATGTGTGCCGAGTTCCTTGAGTTCGCCGTCCTCTATAACAGCCAGTGTATCGGCATCCCTCAAAGTGGAAAGTCTGTGCGCTATTGCAATAACGGTACGGTCTTTGCGCAGCTTCTCTATGGCATATTGGATGCGCCGCTCGGTCTGGGTATCCATTGCGGAGGTTGCTTCGTCGAGTATAAGGATCGACGGCAGCTGCAAAATAGCTCTGGCTATGGATATTCTCTGCTTTTCTCCGCCCGAAAGCTCCACTCCGCCCGAACCTACAACAGAATCGTAACCGCCCTCAAGTTTTGCGATAAAATCATGTGCGAACGCTTGCTTTGCAGCTGATATAATATCGTCTATGGTGTGCTCTTTTACTCCGTAGCCGATGTTTTCGGTTAGCGTGCCGATAAAAAGGTAGGTTTCCTGAGATACTACACCGATACTGCGCCGCAAAGTGTCAAAGCTGTAGTTTTTTAGGTTTTCGCCGTCAATTAAAATTTCGCCGTCGTTTACATCATACAGCCTGGATATTAGGTTGATAATCGTGGATTTTCCCGCGCCCGTCTTACCCACTATACCAAACATTTCCCCGCCTTTTATGTTCATGCTGACTTTTTTCAATATAGGGCGTCCCACATCGTATTCAAATGATACGTCCCGAAGTTCTATATCGCCGTGAAGAGTTTCTTTTTTAACGGGATCGTCTATCTCGGTGATAACCGGAACAGCATCCAAAATTTCAAACATCCTAGAAGCAGCTACAACACAGGAAGACCACCAGTCAACGAACCACATAAGATAATCCACCGGATTGAAAATCATGCGGGCATATGCCATAAACGCCACCAGCGATCCCAATGTCATATGACCGTAGATTATCAGCAGTCCCCCCGCCAAAAATACAGCGGCAAAAAGCATATTTATCGAACCCGAAACTTTGGGCACAAAATTCGCAAACCTATTGCGTGCGGTCAGATTATGCGAATACAAACTGTCTGTCATGCTGTCATATCGTCCGGTTTCTTCATTTTCCTTAGAAAAAGCCTTAACTACCCTCTGTCCGTTAAGTACATCGCTTACATAAGAACGGTTGCGGCTCATCAGAGCGAAGATTTTTCCCCATATTTTTCTTTGGGTCTTAAAAAATTTAAAAATCACAAATCCGAAAACAATAATTACACTAAAAATAATAAGACTTACATAAGGACTGAGTGCGAACAGAACCCCGACGATTCCCAGTATAGTTATTGCGTTTATTACCAGCGACGGTAAAACGTCAATAAAAAATCCGTATATGTAATCGGTATCGTCGATAACCCTTGTCATAAGATTACCTGTACGTTTTGAGGTAAAAAATTGCAGGGAAAGCGGCTGCATTTCAGAAAAAAGCTTTACCCGCAGGTCATGGAGCATTTTCGGGGTGAATAAGGCGTTGAGTATATTATAAACCACACCCGCGAGCAGTGCGGCGATTTGTGTGCCCGCAATAAGCAGGACAGCCAGTAAAACCTGTTTATAAAAAGGGCTTCCCATCGCATTCGGCGCAAGCACGTTGTCGTACAAAAATTTTGTGCTGAACATAGGTGCGACAAGTCCAAGCAGCGTAGTTATTACCACGCATATTCCGAACGCAATAGCCTGGGCTTTAAATCCGCCGTACATTTTCAGCATACGCTTAAGGATCGACAGTTTATTTAAACAATTCGGACACATAGGACGATTCGGGTCGGGATATCTTTCCTTGCACTTGTCGCAGTATGTCTTCATTTGTTCCAGAACCGTATCATCTATCGGCTCTGATTTTTTCAGTTTAAGCAGTCTATCCTTAAATTTTTCAAACGTTTCACTATATCCGACGGAAAACCGGCACACACGACTTTGTTTTCCGTTTTGTTTTATATATAATTCCGCTGTGTATATATCCCTTACGATTTCCGCGTCCTCTATTTTTTCAAGCTCTGTTGAAGAAACCTTCCCGTAAGATCCGATTCCCGACCCCTCTTTTTCTTCTCCGGAAAGCGCAGAAAGGGTGTACAATGCGGTTTTATCCGCAAAAAGATACGAATCAATATAATTTCCGTCACAATCCAGATCCGATTTTATACAATAAAGCAAGGCATCCGTGTTTACCCCTTGCTTTTTCAGGCAAGAGAGTACCGGTTCGGGAACATCTATAAAATATTTCACAATTACCCTTCCCTGATCGCCAATGCGGTTTTTTGCGGTTTTTGCGGTTTTTTTTGGGCGGCTTTTTCAACACCCTTTTACACTTAAAACAGTATAATACCGTTTACCTGTAATGTCAAGAGTTCACCGAACCGCTGATTCACAGCTTGGCACGGTTTGCGATTTTTATTAGACCTCCTCTGGAATTAAAATAACGTATGAACACAGATGATTCTTCGTCAAATAAGGCAATTTTGACGAAAATATCCTGGATATTTGAGGATAAATTAACGCCGTGTGACAGGAAATCTTCCGTTCATATGTTGCGGAGTGATTTTCGAGGAGGTCTAATTTATGATCCTGGCTAAAAATTCCTGCTTGCTCATTCTGCCGACATTCCGGTCGGCGGGGATATTTTCATTCCGTCCGCATATTTCCTTATATCCGCAGCTTTTACACGGATGATATTCGGCTTTCAGCGGGGAAGCGGCAATTCTGCCCTCAAACAAATCCTTAGCCATCCGGGCAGCTTTTTGTTGTATAAACCCGAATACCTTGTCGGATTCATCTTCACTCCACAAGGTGTCTTCCCTATACGGTGGCTTTGTGTTTAAAGCCCGCGCTTCAGCATTAAACGCTTCAATTACAGCCGGATCGGCAATAACCATTCCGTCGGCGCAATAATGCTTTGCCCGCGCCTTTTCGAGCTTTTCGGGATCTGCTTGTCTTCCCTTTTCCATCGGAGCTTCATTTAAAGGCTGATACATGATCCCTGCCGGATAATATTTTTCTGTGTTTTTATAATGATAACGGCATAAATAGTAAAGGTATATCAGCATTTGGAGATTTATTCCGTAATACAAATCCGAAATTCTAAAGCTTTTCTTTTTCTTTTTATAATCTGTCACGCGAAGATATTTTTTGCCGCCGGCATACATCATATCCAACCGGTCTAGTCTGCCCGAAATCCGCACTTCGATACCGCCGTCTGTGCTTGCGAACGGTTCCGAGTTTTCCGGTTGCTTCAATTCCATTTCGAACTCCGCCGGCCGGAAACCGGAAGCCGCTATTTCTTTTTGTAATTTTTGCGCCACACTGCTAAGCGGTCTTACCGTCATGCCGAAAAGATATAAAAACCGTTGGGTTTTGAATGCGAAACCGCCCAGCGTTTGCTCGAGGTATCTCTGCAAGGTTTTTTTTATAACAGTTTTTAGCTCGTCTGCTTTCATATAGATAAATTCGGGATTTTCCGTAATAACGCAATAAAGGACATGGTGCATAAGACTTCCGCTTTGAATGGGATCCATTTCAGCCCGCCGTCTCGGAAATAGCGAAAGACCCTTGTCACAAAAATATGCAAAAGGACAGGTGTGATATTTTTCGATTGAAGATGGTGAAACATTCATGCGTTTGCCGAAAATAATTTCAGCTCTTTTGCCCGATAGCTTATATTCGGTTCGCAGGCTGCCGTTTTTCGCTAAAAGGTTTTTTTCAAAATATTCCGGCGCCCGTTCTGCTTCCTGTTCCGTTATGCTGAACATTTTTTGTATTTGCGCAATAAATGCGGATGGGCGCAACGGAGCACCCGCTATGTCCGTGCGGCGGTAGGAAACGTACAAACGCTCACGCGCTGACGATAAACGGGTATAAACAAGAAATTTTTCATTGATGATCTGTTCTTCGATTAACGGCGCCAGTTTCATATCCAGGGTTCGTAAAACTTTGCGGTCGTCATCACTGAACGCTCCGTATTCATCGGGAAACCGCGGAAAGAAACCCTCGTTTGCTCCGAGTATGAATACGACTTTAAAGTTTGATGTTCTGATCGAATCCGCATCTCCTATTGTAATGCAGTCACCGGTTTTGGGTACGGATTCCTGCTTTTTACTCTTTACGGCAAGTATATATAATTCTAAATATTCCTCTATGTTTATAGTATGCCCTTGAAGTGAGGTTGCCAAAACCGACAATAACTCCATAAGGGTGTTCCAATCCCGTTCGATCTGTTTTGCTTCATTAAAGTCTGAATGTTTAATACAATCATCCAAATGTTTGTTTAAAGTTTCCTCTATGCCCGTTTGCAAAATTATATCGTATATTCCACGGGATATAACCGCCGCATCCTTGCTGTTGCCCGATACGGCGAGCCCGGACAAAATCGAATGTATTTTTTCCCGCACAAGGTTGGCGGTTTGCAGATTTTTGTAGTCCTCATCGCTCCATTCATCCTGAAAGCCCCGGGGATGTGCTGTAAACTCTTCGGATAACCAGCGGGGATGTATACTCCATGTATAGACATAATTTTCGAACACACATATATTTTCGAGTGAAATATCGGTTACATCGCATTTTAACATTGCTAAAACACTGTTTATATTTCCGGCGGCGGACAAAAGACAGGATACAAACCGCATCAAAGGACGTACTGATAAGTCATCAGCGAATGAAATGAATCCGGGTATGTCATACTTTCTAAGCCCTGCTTCGATTACAGATCCGTACACCGAAAAATCCGAGGCTATCAAGGCTATGTCCCGGAACCGGTATCCGTTCCGGACAAGATCCGGAATTTTACACATAACGGAATCAACTTCGTCATACTCATTACCGGCGAATTTTAAAGTAACGGCATCCGCTGTTGTCCCGCCGGCAAAAGGAGGGTACACCGGGCGCATAATATTACGCTCTAAATGAGCAAGCGCAGGATTTGCGAACCGTTTTCCGGGTGACAGCGACACGGGCGGAGATACCGGGACACTATTCGTATGCGCAAGATTCTTGAGCGCGCGATATGTTTGTTCGCATTCTGAAAAAAGCGTTCCGCCCTGAATATTGTCTCCATTTTCCAAGGTCAATGCCGCTGTAAAATCTTCAGCTTCACAGAGCATAAACGAAATGATTTTTAACTGGGGGGCGGTAAAACTGGTAAACCCGTCAATATATATGCTGAAATCGCTGAAAAACCCTGCTCCTGCCGTGTTACGGTTTTCGCTGAGAATAGCGGCAACCCTGGAAAGATCGTCCAGCGGGTCATTATACGCTTGGTATAAAAGAGCATCATATGCTGAATATATTACGGAAAGTTCGATCGCTTTTGTTTTCAAAGCCGAGGGGGGCAGCCGGTGTATTTTTTTTTCAAATTCTACCGGGCAAAAACCGGAGTTCTTTATTTCGTTCACCGCTTGCAGGCAATAGGATGGAAAGTCAGATTTATGTTTGTTTTTGGCATAAAATTCAAGTTTATCGGCGACCGACCTTACAGCACGGCTCATTAAAATAAGTTTTGCCGTATCATCAGCATATTCTCCGGCTATTCCCCCGTACTTCGAAAATATCAAACGTGCCAGCGAGGTGAAAGACAATACCCGGGCATAGGAAAGACTTTGTGCGCCCAGATCGTCAATAAACGATACCTCTGCATCAAAGCTTGTTTGCTCGGGTACAATTATGATTGTATTTTTTTTTCGCGTTTTGCGTATCCGCGATTTTATTTCGGTGGTTTTTCCGCTTCCCGGCGGACCTGCGATAAAATTCAACATATCCGCACCCGCTCTTGTTGTCCTCTTGTTGTCCTCTTGTTATCCTCTTGCTATCCAAGCAGCAAGCAATTTTGTTAAGAACTCTGTATACTGCCGGATAGCATTTGATTTATCATTTCCGTAATTTCACGCTCCGCTCCGTCCAGTGCGGTTTTTCTGCTTATTGTTTTATCACGGGTAACAATTTCACAGCAATTCTCTTTAATGTTGCGCGGACTGACGATTACCCGTACAGGTACGCCCAGCAAATCCGCATCCGAAAACATAACGCCCGCGCTGACAATACGGTCATCGTATATTACTTCAACGCCATGTTCCGTCAGTTTCGAATACAGATTATCAGCGCAGGCTTTTACTTCCTCGTCATCGGCACGCACGCAGCAAATATGAACCTGCCACGGTGCAATAGATATAGGCCATATCGGCCCGTAGTCGTCACGTTTTACCTCACATACCGAAGCGGCGAGCCGCCCTACCCCGATACCGTAACATCCCATCACGGGATATTGTGAATTACCGTCTTTATCCACATATTGCATATTCATAGCCTTGGTATATTTTGTGCCGAGCTGAAATATATTAAACAATTCTATGCCGCGCAATACTTCGATCGTTGATTGGTTGCATTCCGGACAGATACCGCCGTCGAAAATTTTGGCAAAATCGCCGTATTCAACTTCTTTGCAATCCCGTTCGATATTAAAACCCGTATAGTGATAATCCTTTTTGTTGGCACCACAGCACAAACTGTTTATTCCTTGCAAAGACCGGTCAAATAACACGGTGAACCCGTCTTCCAAATTGTACGGACCGATAAACCCGGCGGACAATCCGCTGTTTTCAGACAGTACCGCAGGGCGTATTTCACAACCCAGATGGTTTACAAGCTTGGTTTCGTTTACTTCTATATCGCCGCGGATAAAAAGAACTACGGTTTTGCCGTTATCGGCGCGTTGGTATATAACGGCTTTGCACGACGCCTGAGCGGGAAGATTTAAAAATTTACAAACATCTTCGATCGTTCCGACGTCAGGGGTATGCTGAAGCGTTATTTCCTGAGTATGTCCGGGAACATTTTTTATTATACTTTCCGCCGCTTCTACATTTGCTCTATAACCGCAGCCTGAGCAAACGGCAATAGAATCTTCGCCTACCTGGGTGAGGAGCATAAACTCGTGTGAAACCGCGCCGCCCATCATCCCTGAATCCGATGCAACTATTACCACATCCGGCAGACCCACCCTTTTGCAAATTTTTTGGTACGCCTCCAGGCATTTTTCATAATACCGTTCAAGATCCTCCTGCGATGTGTGAAACGAATACGCGTCTTTCATTGTAAATTCACGCGCACGGATAAGACCGCCGCGGGGGCGCGCTTCGTCCCGGAATTTGGTTTGTATCTGATAAATCATAAATGGGTATTTAACATAAGTTTGTCCGTATTCACGCACAAGGTGAACAGCGGCTTCCTCGTGAGTCATTCCCAGTAAATAGGGGCTGTCGTTCCGGTCGGTTATCCGCATAAGCTCGTTGCCCACACTTTCATAACGTCCGGACTCTTCCCACAAAGATGCGGGCATAACAACGGGAAACAAAACTTCCTGTCCGCCGATGGCATCCATTTCTTCACGCAGGATACGCTCGATTTTTTGCGTTACCCGCAACATAGGCGTAAACGACGAATATATGCCGCCCGCGACATATTTGATATAGCCGCCCCGCTGCATAAACGCATGACTGTCGATATGGCAGTCCGACGGTCTTTCCTTGAATCTTTCTCCTACAAGCGTTTCCAGTTTCATATTATCTTAACCCTGTTCCTTATCCTTGTCCCGTATTTCTACTCTTCTGGTTTTTCCGCTGATGGTCTTGGGCAGCTCGGTTACAAATTCTACAATGCGCGGATATTTGTAGGGTGCAGTTACGTTTTTCACATGATCCTGCAATTCCTTTTTCAATTCATCAGACGGGGTATAATCCTTCGCAAGCACGACCGTGGCTTTGATGTTATACCCTCTGATCGGATCGGGTACGCCGGTCACGGCACATTCCAAAACCGCAGTATGCTCCATCAGTGCGGATTCTACTTCAAACGGACCGATACGGTATCCTGAGCTTTTTATGATGTCGTCATTACGCCCCTTAAACCAGATGTAGCCGTCTTCATCTCTCCATGCCGTATCTCCGGTGTGATACATTCCGTCGTGAAGTACGGATTTGGTAAGTTCCTCATCCCGGTAATAACCCATAAATAATCCCAGCGGACGGTTGCTAATATCGGGTACGGGCATACAAAGTTCGCCCTCTTCTCCTGCTTCGCAAAGGTTCCCGGAGTCGTCAAATATATCGCAGCTGGTCAAAGGCATAGGAAGCCCCATCGAACCGGGTTTGGGTTCGCTCCACGGTGTCGTGGCAACCAGAATTGTGCATTCGGTTTGACCGTATCCCTCGCGTAATTTCAATCCGGTCGCAGCAAGCCATTGATAATAGATTTCCGGGTTCAGCGGTTCTCCTGCTATCGTGGATTTTTTCAAATTAGAAAGAGGATATTTCGAAAGATCTTCCTTAATCAAAAAACGATACACGGTGGGCGGTGCGCAAAATGACGTAACTTTATATTTACTGATAATCTCCAACAATTCGGCGGGATTAAATCGGTCGAAATCATAAACAAATACAGCGGCCTCACATATCCATTGTCCATAAATATTACCCCAGCTGGTTTTTGCCCATCCTGTGTCCGCCAGCGTGAGATGCAGGTCATTTTCGTTCAGATCGTGCCAAAATTTAGCAGTGGTCAAATGACACAGAGGATAGAAATAATCATGCGCCACCATTTTGGGCATACCCGTTGTTCCCGATGTGAAATATGCCAGCATAACGTCCTTGCTGTCAATAGCATCGACACCCGCCGGACGCGAGAAATCTTCGGACGCATCCCGGGCAATATCTATAAAATTGATATATCCCTCTCGTTTTGACGAGATCAAAGCTTTTTGCAATGAGCTTCCGGTTTGTGTTACGGCTTCGTCAATTTTGTCGCAAAGCCCCGTATCATATACCGTCAGGATCATTTTTATGTCGGCGGCATTTATACGGTAAACCAAATCCTTTACCGTGAGCAGGTGTGTCGCCGGAATCAGGATCGCTCCCAGCTTGTGCATGGCAACGGTAAAATACCAATATTCATATCTGCGTTTAAGCATTACCATCACAGCATCGCCCTTGCCGATCTTCAGCGATTTCAGCGCGTTTGCCATTTTGTCGCTCATACGCTTGAGTTCCGCGAAAGATATGACCTTTTCATCTCCGTCCTCGTCACACCACACGAGAGCGGTTTTGTCCGGTTTTATTCTTGCCAGCTCGTCCACTACATCATAAGCAAAATTAAAATCTTCGGGCATATCCACCTTGAAGTTTTCAAAAAAATCCTCGTAGGACGAAAAATCCGTTTTGCAATATTTATTAATAATCGCCATTTTTATCATTCCTTATCCAGATTATTGATTATAACTATTTCGCGCGCCGGTTTGCTTCCGAGCGCTTTCATTCCGTGGGGATAGGTCGAATCAAAGTATATCGAATCGCCCTCATTGATAACAAATTCATGGTT
Source organism: Oscillospiraceae bacterium (assembly GCA_009778115.1). Taxonomy (GTDB): domain Bacteria; phylum Bacillota; class Clostridia; order Oscillospirales; family Ruminococcaceae; genus WRME01. Next base: position 20,479 of record WRKL01000012.1, read on the forward strand.
TCCGATCCGCATCCTGAACGAACCCTCCATGCAGTAATGAAATTCCTGACCCTGGTGAGAATTCAGGGCTATAGGCTCGTCCTCCGGTGCCGGTTCGATGATTATCAGAAACGGATCCATGCTGCGGTGCGAAAAATTATAAGCGAGGGACTTGTAATCGTAAGCTTTGCGACGTTCTATCCCTACACCTTTATCCCTGCGCACTATCGAATATACAGATAGTTTTGCCGCTTCCCCGGTCATTAGCTCGGTCATGCTCACACCCAATATTCCGGATATGGATTGCAGCGCACTGACCGAAATCTCCGTCTTGCCGCCCTCATATTGTTCAATAAGTTCGGCTGTTATGCCTGTTTTTTGCGCAAGCTCGGGTATGCTCATTCCCTCTATGTCGCGCGCTCCCCGTATTCGTATTCCTATTTCATGGTTAATGGACATTATACGCTCATCTCCTTATATATTCAAGCAATTTTTAAAATCCTTTTTAAAAATCCACCGCGAAACGATTTTCAAAATCACTCTGTTATACATTTTATCATGAATATCCGGATATTGTCAATATGTCTATATTTTTGAAAATTTGAAATTTCTGTTTTTGAGAATTTGAAATTTTCGCACTAAAGATTGTTTTGTTTTATAAAGATTTACAAGATTTACAAAGTTATTAAGTTATTAAGGTTTACGATTTTTCGTTTATTGCCGCGAACAGGCTTCGGATACGGATCCTTGCCGCGCCGAGGTTGGCTATCTCGTCTATTTTAATCTGAGTATACAGCTTATTCCGGTCTTCGAGAATACGCCGTACCTCGTCCGCAGTGACCGCATCTACGCCGCATCCGAAAGACACAAGCTGCACAAGGTTCATATCATTATGATCACACACATATTCCGCAGCCGCGTACAGCCGGGAATGATATGTCCATTGGTTGAGTACGTCTACCCGGGTTTTTTTTGCAAGCAGGACTATTCCGTCCTCGGTAACGACCACCGCGCCGTATCCCGAAAACAGTCTGTCGATGCCGTGGTTTATTTCGGGGTCGATATGGTATGGTCTGCCCGCAAGGACTATTATCGGTTTAGAATTTTCGCGGGCATATTCGATAGCCTGCAAAGTGTACGCGGCGATGTCATGCCGAAATTTTTCATAAGCAGTATATGCGGCCTTGCTTGCAATAACCGTTTCTTTGAAAGTAATTTGAGGGAAATTCCCTTTTTCGGAAAAACATTTCTCGGAAAAGCGTTTTTTTAATACCTCATGGATTTTTTTGGTAAAATCTCTTGGACGGTGTAAACCGAAATAATCGTATATATACACAAAATCGGGGTTTTTCAGGTTTGGTTTGTCAACGATTGAAACGTTCGCTTCAATAACTTCGGGATAATACGCAACGACCGGACAGTTATAGTGGTTATCACCCAGTTTTTCGTCGAAATTATACGGCAGACAAGGGTAAAAAATCGCATCGACACCCGATTCCGCCAAGGCTTCGATCTGACCGTGAACTAACTTAGCGGGATAGCATACCGTGTCCGACGGTATAGTGTGCTGTCCTTTTAAATACAGTTCCCTGGAAGAACGCGGGTTCAAAACTATCTCAAATCCCAGCGTTGTAAAAAACGCATACCAAAACGGCAGATTTTCGTAGTTGTTGAGCGCGAGCGGGATCCCGATTTTTCCGCGTATATTATTTCCGCCGTGCAATGAAGATAACATATCGTACTTGTACTTGTATGCGTTGAATTTTTCGTCAGCTTGTCCGTCCTGTGAATACCGGCTGCAAATATTACCCGATATATAGGAGTTTTTGTCCGTAAATTTATTCGCCATCTCTTTATCCGCTGTAGCTTCATTCGCCGTTTCTTTACCCTCTGTAGTTTCATTCGCCGTGGCTTTATTCGTTTTGGTTTTATTCGTTGTAAATTTATTTACAGTGAATTTATTCACAGCGAATTTATTCACAGTGAATTTGTTCACAGTAAGTCTGCAATGATTCTCACAGCGATTGCATACCGCGTTCGATACCGAGTGTGTGAAATTTTCCAACTCTGTACGGGATATGACGGCTGAGTCCGTCTGCATCTTATGTTTTAAACTTAGATCTATGGCGTAAAGCGCACATCCGTATGCCCCCATGAGTCCGGATATAGGGGCGCGTGTAACATCGGAATCCAGTTCCCGCTCAAATGCGCGCAGAACCGCATCGTTCAAAAATGTTCCGCCTTGAACGACCACATTTTTCCCCAAATCCGAGGGCGATATCGCACGGATAACTTTATAAACGGCGTTCTTTACCACGCTTATTGAAAGCCCCGCCGAAATATCGTCTATACCCGCGCCCTCTTTTTGTGCCTGCTTTACCGAAGAATTCATAAAAACCGTACACCGTGAGCCGAGATCTACAGGCCGTTTCGCGAACAACCCCTGTTTTGCAAAATCCTCCACACTGTATCCGAGTGATACCGCAAAGGTCTGAATAAACGAGCCGCACCCGGAGGAACAGGCCTCGTTGAGCATGATGGAATCCACCGCTCCGTTTTTAAGTTTAAAGCATTTTATGTCTTGTCCGCCTATGTCGATAATAAAATCTACATCCGGTCGGAAACGTTTTGCGGCGGTGTAGTGCGCTACTGTTTCCACTACTCCCGAATTCAAACCAAAAGCGTTCTTGATAAGTTCTTCGCCGTATCCTGTTGCCGCGCTGCCGCGAATTTTGATTCTATCTCCCGATTTGTCATATATTTCCAAAAGCGCATCCCGCACTATAGGGATCGCATTCCCCATATTTGATATATACTTTTGATATAATATGTCGCCGCCGGGCGTTATGAGAACGAGTTTGGTTGTGGTGGAACCGGCATCGATCCCCAGAAAAGCATCACCGGAATATAGGTCTATGTTCTCATATTTTACCGTAACGGAAGAATGTCGCGAATTAAATTCTTCATATTCCTGCGCAGATGAAAACAACGGCGCGATAGTCCCTGTATATTCAGATGTGTCCGATTTATTGAGCCGTTCCAAAATCTCTTTTAAATATACGCTGTCAGTATCTTCTTGACCGTTTGCATATTCCGCCGCGCCCAAAGCGACAAAATATTGCGCATCTTCGGGAAAAATCGCTTGTTCCTCACGAAGACCCAAAATACCGGTAAATTGCCGTTGCAATCCTTTGAAAAAGCTGAGAGGTCCGCCCAAAAATAAAACATTACCCTTAATATCACGCCCCTGAGCGAGTCCGCCGATAGTCTGATTGACCACCGCACCAAAGATTGAAGCCGCGAGGTCGTTTTTTTGCGCACCCTGATTAACCAGCGGCTGTATGTCCGATTTTGCAAATACCCCGCAGCGGGAGGCGATTGTATATATTTTTTTGTATGTAAGCGAGATGCGGTCAAATTCGGCAAGGTCAACACCCAGTAAAGTTGCCATTTGATCTATAAACGAACCCGTCCCTCCGGCACAGCTTCCGTTCATGCGCACTTCGGGAACGCCGGACAAAAACAATATTTTCGCATCCTCGCCGCCAAGCTCTATCACAACATCCGTGCCGGGATAGAACTTTTTTACCGCAAGTTGTGCAGCATAGACTTCCTGAACAAAAGGCAGCCCGAAATTTTGACAAATCCCCAGTCCGGAAGAACCGGTGACCGCCAGTTTGACGGGAGCGCCGCGCACTATTTCGCGTTCCGAAAGCTCAAGCAGTTTTTCCGCTTCCTGCCGCGCCCGTGACAAATGCCGTTTATAAGTTTTATAAACAACATTGCCGCTTTGATCCCGCACAACGCATTTTATTGTAGTCGAACCTATATCCAAACCAATATTATACATAAAATTTCTCTTTTTGATACTAATTCCAATTATAAATACGCTTGAAAAGTCAGGTAAAGCTTTGTTATCTGGCTTTTACGCAAATTTTTCGTCCGCACTCCAAACCGGATTTAATATTAATCTAAATTGTGCCAAACTTCGGACACATCTTCGTTATCTTCAAAAGCATCGAGCAAACGACGCATTTTTTCTATATCTTCGGGATCGGAAAGACGGACACGCGTGGAAGGAATTTGTTCTATATTGCAAACCGCAAAAGAATACCCCGTCCGTTCAAGCGCCGCTGAAACTTCGGATAATTCCGGCGGTGCGGTGTAAACGGTTACGCCGTCCTGCGCGAAAATCACATCCTCGGCCCCTGCCGTCAACGCATCCTCAAGAATTTTGTCTTCGTCGGTAATTTCCTGTTCAATAACAATTACACCCCGCCGCGAAAACATAAAAGAAACACAACCGGAAGCACCCAGGTTTCCCCCGAATTTATCAAAATAGCATCTCATATCCCCGGCGGTACGGTTGCGGTTGTCGGTAAGAGTTTCCACAATAACGGCGACGCCCCCCGGTCCGTACCCTTCGTATATAACGTTTTCGTATTTGTCTTTGTTTTCGCCGCTGGATGCTTTTTTTATAACGCGGTCGATATTTTCATTCGGGACATTATTGCTCTTAGCTTTGAGAATCACATCGCGCAGCTTGCCGTTCAGAGCGGGATCCGCGCCTCCCTCACGAACAGCGGCGGCCATTTCACGCCCGATTTTGGAAAATATCTTTGCTCTTTGCGCGTCGGTCTTCTCTTTTTTATGCTTGATCGTACTCCATTTTGAATGACCGGCCATATAAAAACCTCCTGCAAACCGATACGTCGTTTCTTCTGTTTATTTTGTAAACCTTATACCTTAAAGCCCCAACTCTTCCGCCGATTCCTGGGTTATTTTATACTTCATCACTTTACCGGCAGCATTCATGGGAAATTCGGTTACAAAACGCACATAGCGGGGAACTTTTTGTTTTGCCATGTTTTCACGCACGAAGTCCTTAATTTCGTCCCCGGACAGCGTTTCTCCTTCCTTGGGTATGATGCAAGCGGTTATTTCCTCCCCGTACTGTTTGTCGGGGACACCCACAACCTGAACATCCCGCACTTTCGGATGTGTATAAAGAAAATCTTCAATCTCCTTGGGGTATATGTTTTCGCCGCCCCGGATGATCATATCACGGATCCTGCCGGTTATCTGGAAGTTGCCGTCGGGCATCATCCGCGCAAGATCCCCGGTATGCAGCCAGCCTTCTTCGTCGATAGCGTTGGCGGTGGCTTCGGGCATTTTATAATAACCTTTCATGATATTATAACCCCTGGCGACAAATTCGCCGTCGGTATCAGGTGCAAGTTCTTCGTTTGTTTGGGGGTCAACGATTTTGCATTCTATCCCCGGAAGGGATCTTCCTACCGTGTTTACCTTTATTTCCATCGGGTCGTCCGCACTGCTCATTGTGCAGCCCGGCGAACTTTCAGTCTGTCCGAAAACTATGGTTATTTCGGACATATTCATTTTGTCTATAACATCGCGCATGACCGGGACGGGGCAGGGACTTCCCGCCATTATTCCGGTTCTTGCGTGTGAAAAATCCGTTTTAGTGAAATCTTCATGCTCTAACATCGCAATAAACATTGTGGGTACGCCGTGTATGGCGGTTATTTTTTCGCGCCGCACACACTCCAGGGACAGTCTGGGTGAAAAGTACGGGATCGGGCACATCGTAGTACCGTGGGTTATTGCGGCAGTCATACCCAGCACCATCCCGAAACAATGAAACATCGGCACATGAATGAGCAGTCTGTCCGCGGTGGAGAAATCCATTCTATCTCCTATGTTTTTTCCGTTATTTACGACATTATAATGGGTAAGCATAACACCCTTGGGGAATCCCGTAGTACCCGATGTGTACTGCATATTACAAACATCATGCCGGTTTATCGTAGACATCCGCTGATATACTCTTTCTACCGGAGTTTTATCAGCGAAAGACACAGCCTGTTCCCAGGTAAGGCATCCGGGCTGTTCTGATTCGACCGTTATTATATTCCGGAGAAACGGAAGACGTTTGGAATACAAAGGTTTTCCCGGGATGTGATTTTCCAATTCGGGGCAAAGCTTTTTGATGATACCGGCATAATCCGAATCCTTGAACCCGTCCACCATAACCAGGGTATGGCTGTCCGACTGCCGGAGCAAATATTCCGCTTCATGTATTTTATACGCGGTATTTACCGTGACCAATATTGCCCCGATCCTTACAGCCGCCCAGAATGTAATAAACCACTGCGGAACATTGGTAGCCCAGATCGCCACTTTATCGCCGCGCTTCACGCCCATTGATATTAACGCCCGGGCGAAATTGTCCACATCATCGCGGAATTCGTTATATGTGCGCTCGTAATCCAGAGTGGTATATTTAAAAGCGCATTGTTCCGGAAATTCTTCGGCGACTTTATCCAGAAGCTGCGGAAATGTCAGATCTATCAGCGTTTCTTTTTCCCATATGTATTTCCCGGTTTTTGTTTTATTATCAAACAGTTCGCTGTGTGCCGCTGCGGTTTTAACATAGCGGTTCATATAGTTGACAAAGTGAGGGAATACAATATCCGCATCCTCCAGATCCGATGCCCAGCGCTTCACCCACTCCAGCGAAATATAACCCTCATAATTTATGGATGCGAGTGCACGCATCATTTCGTCCACCGGAAGATCGCCCTCTCCCATAAAACGATACTCGATATTACCGTCCACCTCAACAGAATCCTTTAGGTGTATGTATTTAATATATGCGCCCAGGTTCTGGATGGATGTTTCGGGGGATTCGCCTGCCACGCGGAACGTATGGTGCATATCCCACAACACCGCAATATAGTCGCTGGCGGTTCGTTCGAGAAGTTTGCGCAACCGTCCGGTGTCCGAATATACCCCGTTGGTTTCGATAAGCAGGATCACGCCGTTTTCCTGAGCCGACGGGGCAAGCTCCCTGAGCTGTTCCAGTACGGTTTCGTCATCTACTTCACCGTCCGGAAAAACGTCTAAATCAGCTAGAACACGGAGATATTTTGTCTTGAAACGTTTTGCCAGTGAAATATATTTGATAAGCTTTTCCTTGTTTTCATTTTTGCATCCGTCAAATTTCAAACAGCAATCCGTCGAAAAACACGGAATAGTCATGCGGAGCCGGTTAAGCTTTTCGATGGTATTGTCGATTTCATCCGGGGCGAACGGCTGTCCTCGCAGCACGAACAAGTCGTCGTTCACGCCGCGGACTTCGACTCCGTCAAAGCCGGTGTCTTTCGCCATTGAAATTATTTCCGGCCAGCTGAGATCCGGGCAGGCGAGTGTAGAGAATGCTAATTTCATACAATATTGTTCCTTTCTAAAAATAAACAAATTAATAACGGGTGAGGTTATTATAACATGATTATACCAATATCCCTAACCGCTAAATCATGTTTCAATGTTCTCGGGACCTGTTCTAAATCTCTGATTTAGGTAACGGGTGAGGTTATTATAACATAAATAAGACAAAGCGTATGCGTTTTATTTTTGTTTCAATGTTCTCAAGTTCGTTACACGAACGTTCCCGTTCGGGATTTTGATAAAATTCCGGCTAGGGGTGAGGTTATTATAACATGATTATATCAATATCCCTAACCGCTAAATCATGTTTCAATGTTCTCGGGACCCGTTCTAAATCTCTGATTTAGGTAACGGGTGAGGTTATTATAACATTTACAAATTATTTTTGTAAAGTCAAATCCGTAATGTTTTATCCTTTTTTTCGGATTTTTCGGAATCCCTATTTTCCCGTTGTTATAAAATGCGATAAAGGTACCGCCGCCAAACAAAACATCTTCGAGCTGAGCCGTCAGCAAAACTGCGCACTATAAAGTCCCGCATATATCCCTTCGCGTTCTATCAGTTCGTTATGTTTTCCCTGTTCCGCTATCTGTCCGTCTTTTACGACCAGGATCGTGTCGGCGTTCCGGATAGTGGAAAGTCTGTGAGCGATGACAAAACAGGTCTTATTCCGCATCAATTTACGCATCGCCTGCTGTATAAAACGTTCGGTATGGGTGTCCACATTGGAAGTCGCTTCATCCAAAATCAACATCCTGGTATCCGCCAGCATTGCCCGGGCAATTGTGAGAAGCTGCTTTTGACCCTTGGATATATTTGAGCCCTCTTCGCTTAGAATTGTGGAATATCCCTCGGGTAAGGAAGAAATGTAAGGGTGTATTCCGGCCGCTTTCGCCGCCTCGGTAACTTCTTCGAGTGATGCGCCAGGTTTGCCGTATGCGATATTATCATAAACCGAACCTTCAAACAACCACGTTTCCTGCAGCACCATAGCAAAAGAGCGGCGCAAACTGCTGCGCGTGACCTTGCGAATATCATGTCCGTCTACGGTAATGATCCCGCTCTGAGGATCATAAAAACGCATAAGTAAATTAACCAGCGTAGTCTTGCCCGCACCGGTAGGTCCCACTATAGCGACCAGACTTCCGGCAGAAACATAAAGATTAAGATCGTTGATAACGGTTTTGCCGTCGCCGTATCCGAAACAAATGTTTTTCATTTCAACAACACCCTTGACGTCTTCAAGAGCGTGCGCATCCGGTTCGTCTTCAGATTCGACAGGTTCATCAATAAGCCGGAATACACGTTCAGCGGCAGCCATAGAAGATTGCAATTCGCTAAGAATATTCGCCATTTCATTGATAGGCCCCGAAAATTTCCGCGAATAAAGCACAAATGCGGACAAATCACCCAGCATTATCTGTCCGAATAAAAACAAAGCGGCTCCGACAGCACTGACCAGCGTTAAGGCGAGGTTATTTACAAAATTTACGCAAGGCCCGACCATGCTTCCATGATAGTCTGCGTTGAAGTACGCATCCACCGCTTCGGTATTCTTACGGTCAAACCGCCGTGTTATAACTTTTTCGCGATGATATACTTTTATGGTTTTCAAACCGGTGATAACTTCCTCAACAAAACCGTTCATTTCACCGAGCTTGCCTGAACGCTTCCGAAAATAAGGACGCACCTTGCGAGTCAAATATCTCGTGATAATTACAGATACCGGAATAGTGACGATGAATGCCAGTACCAGCGGCGGCGATATTACCATCATCATAACAAAAGAAACGATAACGGTAATAAAACTTGCGCATATTTGAACAAGGTGATTTGACAGTGATGCATTTACGGTGTCAATATCATAAGACATACGGCTGACAATATCCCCGGCTTGCTTTACATCAAAGGCTCCTACCGGAAAACCGGAAAGCCTGTCGAACATATCCCGGCGCATCCGATAGACGATTTTTTGACTTATGTTGATCATTACAACAGACAGAATGTAGGTCAGACCCGATGAAGCGATGTAAAACAATATTATCCAAACGCAGTATATGAACACGCTCTTAAAATCCACTTCGCCTGCGGTTGTGCCGATAGCATCAATAGCTCTTCCGGACAAATACGGGCCGACTAATGCAAACAAATTTCCGGCGACCGTCAATACCGCGGCAAAAAACAGACCCCATTTGTGGCGAATCAAATATTTTGATAAACGCAACAGAGTTTTTTTACGGTCTTTAGGTTTGGTGTATCTTTCTTCCGGCATAACAGATAAATATACTCCTTAATTATTAATTCCCAATTCATACAGACTGGCGTACATTTCACAGGATTTCAATAAATTTTCATGATTACCGTATCCTATCTGTTTTCCGTCCTTGAGTACGAGGATATGATCGGCATGAAGTATAGAGCTGATGCGTTGAGCAATTACGATAGAGGTAGTATTGGCGAAATGATGATTGATTGCGCCGCGCAGCAAAGAATCCGTTTTGTAGTCCAGTGCGCTCGATGAGTCGTCCAATATTAATATATCCGGTTCAGCGGCCAGTGCGCGTGAGATAAGCACCCGCTGGCGCTGACCGCCGCTCAGGTTGGATCCGCGTGAGGTCAAATTATGCTCCAAACCCTCTTCCAGCGATTTTATGAAAGGTGAAGCTTGCGCTAATTCCGCTGCGCGTTCTATTTGTTCTTCGGGCAGTCTGCGTCCAAAATCAATATTACGCGCAAGAGTGTCGGCAAATATCGCATCGTCCTGAAACACAACACCGAACATAGTATGCAGTTCTTTTTGTTTAATGGAGTTCACGGGGCGTCCGTCTATTAATATTTCGCCTGAATCCGCATCGTATAACCTCATCAAAAGGTTTATTATCGTACTTTTGCCGCTCCCCGTAAGTCCGATTATACCCAAGGTTTCTCCTCGTTTCAAACTGAAACTGATTTCTGAAAGATCATCCTGGCATCCCAGGTATGAAAAAGAAACGCGGTCAAAAACAACATGATATTCGGTTTCTCTGCGCTCGGCGGGAACAACGGTCATATCGTCCGGCGTATCCAGCACATCAGCTATTCTTCGTCCGGACGCTATCGCTTTAGAGAGAATGACAAACATATGCGTAACCATAAGCATAGCATTCAAAATTATTACAAAGTATGAGAGAAAAGCTATGATCCGCCCCGGCTGTGTCAAGCCTTGATTAACGAGAAAAGCTCCGGCGATAATGACCAGAGTCAGCCCGAGGTTGAGCAGCAGATTCATAAAAGGATTAGTCAAAGCCATGGTGTAGCCGGCTTTTTTTTCGTGATCCACTACGTTTGAGTTTACATCCTCAAATCTGTTTTTTTCGTATTCGGTTTTCGACAGAGCCTTGATTACCCGCGCACCGCTGATGTTTTCGCGCACCGTCCGCACCAAACCGTCAATAGCAGATTGCAAACCGGTATACATGGGGATGCTTTTTTTAGATACATACCACACGACCAGCGCCACAAACGGAATAGTCGCTGCCATAACAAGAGTAAGTGTTGGTTCAAGGGTCAATGTTATGATAATTCCGCCGACGAGCAGAATAGGCGCACGAACCCCCATGCGCTGCATCATGCCTACCATTTGATGTACGTTATATGTGTCAGATGTCAGCCTCGATTGCAAGGACGGAATCGTCTTTTCGTCCACTTGTTTACAGGAAAGCGATGCAATTTTAAAAAACAAGTCGTGGCGAAGATTTTCGGTCATATCCCGCGCTACCCGTGCCGCCATTCGGTTCGCGCCAACGTTAAACACAAGGGCGAGAGCCGAACAAACAAGCATAGCAACGCCCCAAAAAATGATGCCGCTCAAGCTTTTGGCGGGCACGACATCGTCAATTAAATATGCAAGTACCCAGGGTAATGAAAGATCCATAACCGTACCAACACATTTGATAAATAATCCGAATGTCATCTTTGATATGTATGGCTTCAAATAATGCAAAATTTTTTTCAATGCAATATTCCTCGCATAATATTCATTCAATGCAAATTGCAAACAACAGTTTGTTTATTGTACAGGAAATAATATAAAACGTCAAATGTTTTTAAAACGGGGAAATTTCAAAGAATTCAGTGTTGACTATATATTCAGATTGTGATAGGATGTTAAGGGTGTAAAAATACCGGATACGGCACACGATACACCGGGAATATTTGCACAAACAAAATATACGGAGAGTTGTCCGAGAGGTCGAAGGTGCAGCACTCGAAATGCTGTGCGCGCAAGCGCCCAGGGTTCGAATCCCTGACTCTCCGCCAATTTGTGATAAATCCGAACCCTGCCGCTCGCCGATAGTCCCGGTGGGCGACGGGTTCGGATTTGTTCATTTTGTGGGGTGGTGAAAAAATTTCGCCTTACAGTTGAAAAAATATCGCCTGACGAGATATGGAAAGTTAGCGTGCTTACGGTTATAATAATCTCAAGCGCGCTAATAATTTTTTCGGAGGAATATTTTATGTTGCACATCGCAGAAAATTTGAAAGCTCTGCGTAAGAAAAAAGACCTTACGCAGGAAGAAGCCGCAGAAATACTTGGCGTTTCCCCACAAAGCGTGAGCAAATGGGAACGCGGCGACACAATGCCCGACATCACGCTGCTGCCCGCGCTCGCCAATCTCTACAAAGTCAGCGTGGATACGCTTATCGGCATGGATAAAATCAACGACCATCAGGCGCGGAGCAATATCTTTATCACTGCGCACAATCATATTCGCAAAGGGGACATTAACACCGCTGCCGAAGTGTTTTCCGATGCATTGAAAACATTTCCAAATGATGAGGGTATTAT
>WRKL01000013.1 GCA_009778115.1 Oscillospiraceae bacterium
CGGTATCGCACATTGCAAACGAAAAAGTTATAAAAAATTAATTATTTAATATGGCCCGTTGGTCAAGCGGTTAAGACTCCGCCCTTTCACGGCGGCATCACGAGTTCGAGTCTCGTACGGGTCACCAAAATTCTCCAGTTATTACCAGTCATTGTTGCGGTGATGGTTGAAGAATTTGTTTTATGTAATATAAAAGGAGTTTGTATATGTATTGCGCTAAATGTGGCAATCAATTAAGTGCAGAAATTAAATTTTGCAACCACTGTGGTGCAGGCGTTCAAAGTGCTGAACACTCCCCACCAGAAAATCAGTTTAATCCCAGCGTACAGCCTGCGTACTATCCGGGTTACTTCAACTCGGCAAAAAATTATGTGAAAAGTGCCGGCAACTTTGGTATTGCTTCATTTATCTTATCTATTTTCAGTTTGATTTTTATTGGTTTAACTGTGCTTAATTTCTTGAATGCTCCCGGTGGTCTTTCCGCCGAATCATTAGTTAGGATATTACTTTCATTTATACTGCTCGGTTTCTTCATTATTTCGATGTTTGCATCTTTTATATTTGGCATTTTAGCCTTGGGTCACACGAAAAAAGCCAAGCAGGCAAACAATGTTTCACATAAATCATCTCCAAAATTCATTTGCGGGTTGATTGGTTTATCCATTAGTGGGGTCATGGTTCTGGTTGTTTGGTTAGGCAGTTTGTTAGGTAGCATTTTAGAGTTTGTCAGTTGAAAGAGCTATAGTCCTAAACCGCAAAAAATTATAAAGGTTTTTACAAAAATATCGTGAAAAGAAATTTTTCTTTTGATAAATTTTCAAAAAATGCACAAGATTTTCAGTTCGGGATGACAAGCTAATAATGATAATCAATGGCGTGCATATAAAGCAAAATTGCTCGCCAATTAATCTTTCAATCAAAAACAGGGGTGGAGATAGTTCCGGGCACGGGGCGCATTTCCATTTAATACCAGCCATTGTTGCGGTGATGATTGAAAAATTATAAAAACAAAAAAGAGGTTATTTTGATGAAAAAACTTTCTATTGTGATAACCGTGTTGATGGTCTGTTCGCTATTTGCATTTGCAAGCTGCGGTGACGACACCGGAAAACTTACTCTGGAAAAGTACAACATGATTGAAAATGGTATGACTTATGAAGAAGTAATAGACATTATTGGCGGCGAGGGAACCATGGGAGCAGAATCCGGCGAAAAAGGAACAGAATATTACACTGTAATTTATATGTACCAAGATTCAAAACAAGTAGTGGGAAGTCTGGGAGCAAACGCCAGTTTTACATTTCAAGGAACGCCATTGAAACTGGAAATGAAAGCACAGTTAGGATTAAAATAATAGACTACTCCGTACAGATCATCAAATTTTCTCCAACCATTCCCCAACGTTACTGTGAGGAATGGCTGGGAATAGTTTTTAATAAATTATGGAGGTTGGATAAAGTGTTTTGTTCAAAATGCGGTACTCAATTACCGGATGATTCGGTTTATTGTATTAAATGTGGTTTTGAAATAGGCGAAGTAAAAACGAACGAAGAATTAAACCAAAATGATCAAGAAAATCAATTTGTTCAAAATGATTATCAGCAAGCATCGCAAACGCCCCAATTTACACCACCACCGGGACAGCAAAATCAACAATATCAACCTTACGCTCAACCATATGTTCCGGTTTATACCAAACCGCGCAGACCCGGCAGAGGCTTTGGAATATCCTCAATGGTTCTCGGTATTATTGGTATGGTTTATTCTTCTAGGTTTTTTTTCTCTTTGTTGACAGTGTTATACAGTTTCGCATATGGTTCTAATGGTGATATAAATATTTATGAAAACATGCAAAAAGTAATGGTGAACTTTTTTGATTTGGATAGTACAGATAATATTTTTACTTTCATTTTTACTTCTTTAGTATTTGCGATTTTAGCGTGTGTTTTCGCAATAATTTCCCGTAACAAAAAATACCGGAACAAGATCTCGAAATCAGGTCTTATATTAAGTATTATTTCGTTTGTATTTGTGTTTGTTTTTATTGCATTTGCAGGATATGCTTATAGTGTTTCACCACAAAAAGAAATTAACGGCGGTGCAATCCACGCTAACCAATTTTACATTGGGGAATGGAGTCTGGATCTGGACGCAGGAAATTTGATTCTATCATTGAATGATGACGGTACTTTTGAAATGAGTGCCGATCCGGAAAGAAAATTGACCGGTACATACAGTGTTTCAAGACAGAGCTGGCTGGGGCAACGATATTTAGATGACGGTATTGAAATTACTGCGCATAGTGATACTGGCAATGATATAACTTTTATCCTTACAAAAAGCTGGAGAGCGCTTGATATTCTTAATGGGGACAATTTTGATGAATCCGGTAATTTTAAAGATTCAAGCGGCAAGCTTTACACATGTGAAGAGCCGGGCGAATATTACTATTTGTCGGAAAGTGCATGGGTTGGATTAACCGGAGAGCCGACAGAAAAAGTTACCAAATTGCAATAATTTTACAAACGATTTGTAAAATTGTAGAAATGCAAGAACGAACCAGCAATGACAATCATTGACCTGTATATACAGTAAACTTGTTCAAAAACTAAGCGTTCAATCAAAAACAGGAATGACGATAGTTTTGGATACGGGTCAACACAGCATTCTCCGGTTATTGCCAAGCACTGCTGCGGGTTATAGCTGGAGAATACTTTTTAATCAATAATAAATGTATTCATTAGGGAGTTGCTTGTTTATGTTATGGCTCGGTTACATCATATATTTAGGCGGATTAATCGTAGGTGTTTTTTCGTTTGTATGGGACGGATTGGTATGGTTAAAAGTTTTACTCCTTGTTATATGGTTGTTCTTAGGTGGAATTATTTTAGGAAAGAGAAGTAAAAAGGCTTTTGAAAAAATGGGTGAAAAAGCAGAAGCTACAAAAAAGAAAATAGAAGCTGCAAAAAAGAAAATTGCAAAAGCAGAAATAGAAAAAAATGAGGATGTAAAAGTGGTTGCAAAATCTTTAGATATTAATTCTGGGTTTGCGTCACATTATATTTCATTTGAATTTTTCGATGGAATACGAAAAAACTTCCGTGTAGATGTTAATGAATATAATAAAATTATCGAAAACGAAACGGGTACTCTTACATACAAAGAAATTATGAATCGTTTGATTTTTATAAATTTCCAACGTCATACATAATGGACCTCCTCGAAAACCACTTCGCGACGTATGAACGAAAGATTTCCCGTCACATGGTGTTAATTTATCCTTAAAAATATCCATGATATTCTCGTCAATTGCAATCTTTAATAAATATAAAATCGTTGCTTTCTATGGATTGCAAATTTAACTATTTTTAAGTTTTTAATCGAAAACAGAGATACAGACAGTTACGGATACAGGCCGCCCGCTGACGGCTTGTTTGTTGTTTTTAATAAATTTTATACTATGACTACGGCTGCCGGCTTTTTTCAGCGGCTGCCGCTGCCTGTGCGATTGTGGTTGCAAGGGTGTGGCCGGAGGTGCGTGAAAAAACAGGAAAATTTAAAGTGAATTCGTAAAATTACAAAAAAATTTGCATTTCTATTTTATTTTCTTGACAAAACGTATTGCTTATTATAGTATGAGGATATGTTTGCTATGTATCAAAGACAACTCTTACAAAAAATACTTCAAACATCTTATTGCGATAATCCGTACAAGGGAATTTTACCGGATTGCTTTATTTAGGATGTCAGAATGAATTTTTGGAAATTGTAAATGTTAAGGAAGTGCGGGTTCTGGTTTTAAAATCTGTTATAATGCAGGGATTCAAATCCTTTCCGGATAAAATAAAGCTTGATTTTAACGACGGGATTACGGCTGTCGTCGGACCTAATGGCAGCGGCAAAAGTAATATTCTTGATGCTATACGCTGGGTGTTGGGCGAGCAATCCTCAAAATCGTTGCGCGGTGACAAAATGGAGGACGTAATTTTCAAGGGTACCGATACGCGTAATCCGCATGGGTTTGCGCAGGTTTCGCTTGAATTCGATAATTCCAAGGGGCATTTTGTCATAGACAGCGATGAATTTTCTGTTACGCGCAAATATTACCGTTCGGGCGAAAGCGAATATTTCATCAACGGCAAAAATGTCCGGCTAAAGGATATGACCGAATTACTGATGGATACCGGATTAGGTAAGGACGGATATTCAGTAATAGGGCAGGGTAAAATATGTGAAATTATAGGAGCTAAACCTCAAAAACGGCGTGAAATATTTGATGAAGCCGCAGGTATAGTTAAATTTCGATTCCGCAGAGACGAAACCCGGAAACGCCTGGAAGCCGCAGAAGCAAACCTTGTCCGCTCACAGGAAAAGCTGGACGAGCTGGTACGGCGCATAGGACCGCTGGAGGAACAAAGTAAAAAAGCGAAAGAATTCAACGAATTGAGCGCACGCCGTAAAACATTGGAAATATCTATTTGGGTTATGCAAATTGATAAATATATTGCCGATATAAAAAAGCAGGAAGATAAAATATTACTGTGCAAAGGCGATTATGACCGGGTTGAAAACGAAGTTTCGGCTATAGAAACAAAAATAAACGAATCCAACGACCGGCGGCAACGCGCCAATGTTCTTATTGATGAACTGCGTAAAGAGCGGGACAGAGCCGAAGAGGAAATCAGTGCCCGCAAAGAAACCATCGCTGTTATGAACAACAATATTGAACGCAACAATGAAGAAATCGAGCGGATTAAAACCGAAATTGAAAATCTCGAATTGTCTAAAGACCGGACACAGGAGAACACAGCGAAGCTGGAACTCGAAATCGTTGAAATAAACCAAAAAGCAGAAGCCGCCGAAGCGCAGATAAATCAAGCAGAAAGTACGCTTGCGGGTTATAAAACCAGAGACGAGCAACTTGATCAAAGCATAACGGAATTAAACAGCGGGCTTAACAATCTAGTGCTGGAAAAATCCCGGCGAACCGCAGCTGTAAACGCTGCTCTGGAAAGCGTCGGACAAATGAAAGAACAGCTGGAAGAAACCGGAAGAATTAAAGAGGAAAAAACAAAGCAGTGCGGCACGGCGCGGCAGCAACAGTCAGAAATCGAAAAAACATTACAAATGTTGGAAGAAAAAACCATCGGGCTGGAAAATTCCATAAAAGGGTACACTCTTAAACTTGATGCGGGGAAATCCAAGCTGGAAGAAAAAACGCAGGAGTATAACAGGCTTGCGGCACAAATAAGGGAAAAACGGCAGAAAGCACAAATTTTGCAAGGACTGGAAAATAATCTGGAAGGCTTTTTTGCCAGTGTAAAAACAGTAATAAATGCCGGAAAATCACGAATATTGCGTGGGATAGCGGGAACGGTGGCACAACTTATAAACACGGATGTTAAATATGCGACCGCAATTGAAACAGCGTTGGGTTCGGCGATGCAAAACATTGTCACCAATGACGACGAAGCCGCAAAGGATATTATATCCTACCTGAAAGAAAAAAATGCGGGCCGCGTTACCTTGCTGCCGATGAATACTATTAAACCGCGTTATTTGGAGCAAAAAGGGTTAGAAAACACCGACGGATTCATAGACATCGCCGCAAAACTGGTAAAATATGATGCGAATATAGAAAATATAGTATACAATCTCTTGGGAAACACCGCAGTTGCGGAGGATTTGAACGCTGCTGCAGAAATTGCGAAAAAATACGGATACAGATTTAGGATAGTGACCCTGGACGGTCAAATCGTGAATGCAGGAGGTTCCATGACAGGGGGAAGTCATAATAAGAATATAGGAATACTCAGCAGGCGCGGTGAAATAGAAAAACTGAACGCAGAAGCTGAAAAAGCGGAGCAAAAGTCGTCCGGAGTCAAACAGGATCTTTCCGTCCTCAGTGCAAAGACTGCGAAAATAGAAGCGGAAATCACCGCTATAGACGGGGAAAGACGTTCGGCCGCCGAAGACCTGATAAAGTTCGGCAGTGAATTGAAAAGTTTATCGAACATTATCGAACAGAACGAAAAAGATTTGGAATATACAAACGAGCAGAGCCTTAGATTAACGGACAGGCTTTCGCAAACCGATACGGCGTTAAGCGAACACAGGGAGCGGATTGCGGAAATTGAAACACAGATAGATGAAAAAAACATTCAATTAGGAGAAAAGACGGATAGCCGCGATGAATTTGCGGCGTACCGTGAAGAAATTGCCGCTAAACTTCAAAAATTGGATATTGAAATTGCGGAATACAAAAAAGATGTGCAAAATTGTAAAAACTCAATAGCAGCACTTACAACCGGAAAAGAGGATTCTGAAAATAAGGTTGTCCGGCTTCAGGAACGGATAAAGTCGCTGGAACAAAAAAACATTGAAACTGCGCAGGAAAAAACAGAATTAAGCGGCAATGTTTCGGGGGGAAGCTCTAAAATCGGGGAAATAGACAAAAGGATTGCAGAATCCATAAGCGAGCGCGACGGGCAGGAACGCAGGTCAGGCGAACTAAGAAACGCAGAGCAGGAGCTTTTTGCGCAAAAAGAGGGTTTAACCGGTGAACTTACCCGGCTGCAGGGACAAAAAGAACAAATAAATAAAGAGCTGAACAACCTGGATCAGCGAATGTGGGAGGAATACCAAATCACAAAGAACGAGGCTGTAATGACTTCCCAAAAACTTGAAGATCCGCATAAGTCCGAACGCGAATTGAAAAGCATAAAATCGCGGATAAAGAGTATGGGCGAAATTAATCCGGGTGCGATTGATGAATACCAAGAAGTTAACACGGAATATGAATTTTTAAAACAGCAAATCATAGATGTTGAAACCTCAAAATCCGAAATAATCAAGATAATAAAAGAATTGACCGCAGAAATGAAAGTAATGTTCAATGAAAGTTTTGCGAAAATAAAAAAAGAATTTTCCAAACTGTTTGTTGAACTTTTCGGCGGCGGAAAAGCAGAATTAATATTGCAAGAACCTGATGATGTGTTGGAATCCGGAATCGAAATTCAAGCACGGCCCCCGGGTGAAAAGGTGGATACACTTTCATTGTTATCCGGAGGACAGCAGGCTTTGATCGCTATCGCGCTATACTTTGCCATCCTGCATATCCGCCCCAGCCCTTTTTGCATACTTGATGAAATTGATGCGGCGCTGGACGATGTAAATGTAGGTAAATATGCTGAGTTTTTACGCAAAATGAGCGCAGGAACACAATACATCACTATCACACATCGTCATGGAACGATGGAGGAAGCGGACATACTCTACGGCGTGACAATGCAGGAAAAGGGTGTTTCCAAGCTTTTGAAATTACATATTTCAGATGCTATGAATTTAAGCGAATTATAATAGGTTTCCTAGGAAATTAAAACGTGATGTATAAACGCAGTAAATACCTTTTTACATATAAATAAAGTTTCAAACGGAGGGAAAACATCATGGGGTTATTCGCAAAAATCAAGCAAGGATTAACCAAAACCCGGAACGGGGTAGTAAAACAGATAGAACTTATGGTGAATTCTTTCACCCGGATCGACGAGGAGTTATTCGAAGAGCTTGAGGAATTGTTGGTTCTTGCGGACACAGGAGCAGAGGCAGCGGTGAAAATATGTGAAAAACTGCGTGCGAAAATAAAAGAAACCGGAACTTCCGATCCCGCAGAAGTTAAAAATTTGCTCAAGTTGATAGTGGCGGATATCCTGGGAACAGAAAGCGAACCGGATATATCCGGAACCGGTTCAGAAACAGCGAAACCGAAAATCATTCTGGTTATCGGTGTGAACGGGGTAGGGAAGACGACTACCATCGGAAAGCTTGCGTATTCATTGAAAAACGAGGGGAAAAAGGTTTTGATAGCGGCGGGCGATACATTCAGGGCAGCAGCTATCGAACAGCTTGAAGTATGGTCCGAAAGAGCGGGTGCGGCATTGATAAAACACAGCGAGGGTTCGGATCCCGCGGCAGTAGTTTTTGACGGGATAAGCGCGGCAAAAGCCAGGAGTGCTGATGTGCTTTTGTGTGATACGGCAGGCAGGCTTCATAACAAGCAGAACCTTATGAACGAATTGAATAAAATCGTAAGGGTCATAGACCGCGAACATCCGGGTTCAAGGGAAACCTTGCTTGTGCTGGATGCAACTACGGGTCAGAACGGCGTTAACCAGGCGCGTGAATTCAAGCAAACAGCGGACATATCCGGAATAGTGCTGACAAAGCTGGACGGTACGGCAAAGGGCGGTGTTGTAATCTCTATCAAGGAACAGCTGGGCGTTCCGGTAAAATATATCGGTGTCGGGGAGCAATTGGACGATCTGCAAACCTTTGATCCGGTTCAATTCGCCGAAGCTATGTTTGAATAATACCTATAAACACCCCTATAGCATAATGAAAATTTACCGGAGAAGATATGAAAAAAATTATTGCTGCCACCAAAAATAAAAATAAGGTCATCGAATTTGAACGGATCCTGTCGCCATTGGGATATAAAGTTTTATCGCAGTCAGATGCCGGGATCGAACTGGAAGTAGGGGAAACGGGCGAAACTTTCGAGCAAAATGCGTATTTGAAAGCAGCCGCAATATTTCAGGCTTCGGGTGTGGCGGTTATCGCAGACGACAGCGGCTTGGAAGTGGATTATATAGATAAAGCACCGGGTGTATATTCTGCGCGGTTCTGCGGAAAAGATACCCCGTATTCCGTAAAAAATGCTGCCATACTTGAAAAATTGAAAGAAGCTCCGGAAGAACGGCGAACGGCAAGATTTGTGTGCGCGATTTGCTATATCAACCCAAAAGGCGATGTAATAAAGATAAATAAAACCTGCGAAGGGAAAATCGCACATACACAGAAAGGAATCAACGGATTCGGGTATGACCCGATATTTATTCCCGTAAACGGAAGTAAGACCACTGCTGAAATGAACGAACAGGAAAAGGACGCTGTATCACATCGCGGAAAAGCATTGCGTTCGCTGGCGGAAGAATTAGAATTGAGGTTGGATTTTTGAATAACATCGCTGTTTTTGGCGGAAGTTTTAATCCTGTGCATAACGGTCACATATACATAACAAAATGTGCGGCCGAGCATATCAAAATTGATAAATTGTTTGTGATCCCCACCTTTCATCCGCCGCATAAGGCATCCGAAGAACTGGTAAGCGGTGAACACAGGTATAATATGCTGGAGCTTGCGTTCGAAAAAATACCCTTTGCCGAAGTGAACAGCATGGAATTAAACAGAACCGGGATAAGCTACACGCAAGATACGTTAAACGCACTTAAAATGATTTATACAAACAGCATATTTTACCTTATTATAGGCGGGGATATGCTTTTGAACTTTAAGTTATGGAAAAATTACAAAGAGATAATCAAGACCGCAAAAATTATATGTATGGCACGGGAAGCCGGGCAAAAAACAGCATTGCAAAAAACAGCGCGGGAGCTGGGGAACGTCCTTGTATTGGACACGCCGGAGTTTCCGCTTTCTTCCGCCGGGATCCGTGAAAAAATAAAAACAGGGGAAAATGTAAAAAAATACTTGCCCGAAAAAGTGTATGACTATATAAAAACACACAAACTATATATAAATTAGAATTAGGTATAATAGACCTCCTCGAAAATCACTTTGCAACGTATGATTTGCGTTAATACATCACGTTTTAATTCCCGGGAAGGTCTGATAATTATTAGGTGTTTGTAAAATTTTGCGGAATCATTTCGATAAAAGTTGCAATTTGAATATAGATATGATAGAATATTTCTCAGCAAAACCCTTTCGGAAAGGAATGAAATTTTAAAATGAACGATAATCATAATATATGGTCTGACACTGATTCGGAAAAAAAGGCGGGAAAATCGAAAAAAAACAACATGGCGGTATCAAACGATATATTTTCCAGCACGAAAATGAAAAATAAAAACAAGGGTAAACCGAAGAAAAAGAGAACTGCAAAGGAACTCGCGTTGATAATAACATCTATTGTTGCTATTGCGGCATCGCTGGCAACATTGGGCTTTTTGGGTGCTATGTATGTGTGGGAAGGCTCGCTTTTCGCCGGTGGGGAGGGTTCGCTGAACAATCCGAACGCCAACGAAGATGTGACATATTTTTTGGTACTGGGAATAGACTATGAACCGGGAACGGATAGGGGACAGCTATCCGATGTTACTATGATGGTTTGTCTTGACCATAAAGCAAAAACTATGAATTTCTTACAACTGCCGCGAGACGCTTATGTAGGCGAGCTTGCCAGTTCGGGTAAAATAAATGCTATATACGGAGCAGGGGTGCAAACAAGGCAGGACGGGAGAGAAGGCCGGGGTGTTCAAGGGGTGGCCTACGCCTTTGAAGAGATGTTTAAAATCAACATCGACCATTATGTTGTTATGCAGATGGATCAATTCAGGGATATTGTAGACTCGTTGGGCGGAGTGGAAGTTGATGTGCCTAAAACCGTGAGTTACCGCGGCGTTACGGTTCCCGGAGGAAAACAACAGCTAACGGGTAAACAAGCTGAAATCCTGGTCAGGGTTCGCAAGGCTTATCCAAGCGGAGATTACGGGCGAATGGATGCGCAAAGAGCGTTTATGGCAGGAATGTTCAAAAAACTTTTTACGATGAAAAAATCCGAAATGGCAGCAAAAGCGCGTGAGTTATTTAAGTTTGTTAAAACTGACCTGTCGCTCAAACAAATAGACTATTTTTCGGATGAAGTGAAAAAAGTAAAAGAAAAGGACGTAAAATTCTTCACCGCAGGCGGTGCTGCCGGAAGGATAAACGGACTTAGCAGTATATTACTGGCGCAAAACGAATTGTGTGATATGCTTAACGAAAATTTCCGCCCGTATATGGAAAAATATACCGTTGAACAATTGAATATCCGCGGGGATAACTACAGCAACAGCTATTACGCATCGGTGAAAAGCGGACTGGTGGAAGAAGAGGAAGAAGAAACCGGAAGTCAATGAGCTTTTGGTCTTCTTCGATCGGGTTATGGATGATAATATAGATAAGTTAATAGATAAATTGAAAAACACAAACGAAGATATAGATATATATCCCGCTTTGAAACGTATTGCGCAAACGGGCGCAAGTCCGGCCGGCAGTACTGATATGGATGTGTTTCCCATACCCGAAAATAATGCAGGTGCAGAAAATTCAATGAACAAGAACGCTGCGAAAAACGCAGCAAGTCCCTTGAACAGAGCGAAAAATATGCGGGATGTATATTCATCCGTAAGCATGGACGCTATCGGGAATTTTATTCCCGGGAATAAAATTCCCAATAACAAAATTCCCGGGAACAAAACTTCGAAATATACGAAAAACGGGAAAAAAAAGAAAAGATCAAACAAAAAAACGCCCGGGGAAATTATTGCGGCGATATTTATTTCTGTGCTTATAACGGCATCATTGGCAGGAGCGGGCATCGGCATATTTTTTCACTTTTGGAACAATTCTCTGCAAGACCCTAACGTGGTATGGACTAACGAACCGGAGGACAACACTGCCGAGATAACTAACTTCCTGCTGATGGGTGTACACGGTGATCTCAGCGATATTGTGCTTATAGTTTCGCTGGACAACGGAAGTAAGACTTTGAAATTGCTCCAAGTCCCCCGTGATGCATATGTTGGTGATTTGTCGCCGTCGGGTAAGCTTAACGCAATATACGGGATACAGGAGGAGACAGCGGCACAAAGAGTATCTGATGCGATTCTCAGTATGTTCCAAATTAGAATTCATCACTACATTACGCTGGATTTGAAAGGGTTCAGGAGAATTGTAGACTCTATGGGCGGGATTGAAGTCGATGTTCCGTATACCGTGAGTTATGGCGGTTACACGGTAGAAGAGGGTAAACGCAAACTGGACGGCAAGCACGCAGAAATTTTCATACGCGTACGCAAGGCGTTTACGGACAGCGACTACGGACGAATGAGGTCGCAGCGGGTGTTTTTTGACGCGCTTTTCAAAAAGTTTTTCACTATGGATGAAATCGAACTTGTGAGCGCCGCCCCGGTTCTGCTTAATTATATGCAAAGCAATCTGTCGCCCGGTGAATTGATGAAATACGCAAAACGCGGAAAGACTATAAGCAAAGAAAATATACACTTTTTCACAGCGGGCGGAACCGAATATAGATACAGCAAGGGTGGGGCACGGCAGAGTGCGGTAGCTCTAAACCAAACTGAAATATGCGATCTTTTAAACGAACATTTTCGTCCTTATTCCGCAAAAGCTACGCTGGAACAATTAAATATATACGGGACGAATGAAAACAGAAGCGACTTTAGCAATAAAGACGGAACTCTGGAAGATCCTATAGGCGAAAATGAAAACGAAAACGAAAATGAAGAAAGCGGTTAAAAGGACGGCACGGGTTTTCCGAAAGCCGAACGACCGGAAAAGAGGACAATTTTATGGAATCACGGGAACTTGCAAAGAACATAGTCAAATTTCTTGACTCGAAAAAAGCGGATGATATTCAGGTGATAAAGATAAGGGAACTTTCCATTATCGCGGATTATTTTATTATAGCCGGCGGCCGGAGTTCAACGCAGGTAAAAACCCTAGCGGATGAAGTGGAAGCTAAGACAAAGGAACTCGGAAAAAGCCCCGAACGCAAAGAGGGTATCGCTTCTGCGAACTGGATCATACTGGATTATCTGGATGTAGTAGTGCATATATTTTATGGTGAAACCCGGGAATTTTATAAGCTGGAAAAATTGTGGGCAGACGGTGAAAAAATAGATATCAGCGATATGCTCACAGGAGATAGAGGAAGAACTATATGAAAAAACGTGAATATAATTTTGATGCGATAGAAAAGAAATGGCAGGATATTTGGGACGAAAAACAAGTCTTTGTTTCAAAGAACGATTATGCTCTCCCTGCTCTCCCTAAATTTTACGCATTGATAGAATTTCCGTATCCTTCGGGAAAAGGCTTGCACGTCGGGCATCCGCGCCCGTATACGGCGATGGATATAGTGTCGCGGAAACGTCGTATGCAGGGGTTCAACGTCTTATACCCGATGGGTTGGGATGCGTTCGGGCTGCCTACCGAAAATTATGCGATCCAGAATAAAATACATCCGAAAAAGGTAACCGAAGACAACATCAAACTCTTTAAGCGCCAATGCCGGGCTTTAGGTTTCTCTTTTGACTGGTCGAGAGAAATTGATACTACCGATCCGGCTTATTATAAATGGACTCAGTGGATATTCATTCAGCTTTTCAAGAAAGGGCTGGCATATAAAAAAGAGATGAATGTAAACTGGTGTACATCGTGTAAAGTCGTGCTTGCCAACGAAGAAGTCGTCACGGGCGTATGTGAACGCTGCTCCGGCGAAGTTATCCATAAAGCTAAATCCCAGTGGATGCTGAAAATTACCGAATATGCGCAACGTCTTTTGGACGATCTTGAAGGACTGGACTATATCAATTCTGTCAAGCTTTCCCAAAAGAACTGGATCGGACGTTCCGAAGGCGCGGTTGTGAACTTTGACACCACCGAGAATGATACCCTTACGGTATTTACTACCCGTCCGGATACCTTGTTCGGCGCAACTTATATGGTAATGTCGCCCGAGCATCCTTATATTGAAAAATGGAAAGACCAAATACGCAACTATAACGAAGCGAAAACATACCGGATCAATGCGGCGAAAAAATCGGATTTTGAGCGCGCCGAAATATCCAAGGAAAAAACCGGGGTATGTCTTGACGGAGTTAGCGCGATAAATCCGGCTACAGGTCAGCGGATACCCATATATATTTCGGATTATGTGCTTATGTCTTACGGAACAGGTGCGATAATGGCTGTCCCCGGGCATGATACCCGCGACTACGAATTTGCGAAAGTGTTTAACCTCCCCATCATAGAAGTTGTGGCGGGCGGCGATATTTCTCAGGAAGCATACACTGACTGCGGCGAGGGGGAGATGGTAAATTCCGGTTTTATAAACGGGCTGTCCGTCGAACAGGCAAAGACGAAGATGATCGAATATCTTGAAGGAGCGAAAAAAGGATATGCTAAAGTGGAATATAAATTACGCGACTGGATATTTGCCCGTCAGCGTTATTGGGGGGAACCGATACCTATAATAAATTGCGGCAAATGCGGTTATGTCCCCCTGCCCGAAAGTGAATTGCCGTTAACTCTGCCGGATGTAGAAAATTACGAACCTACCGAAGACGGCGAATCTCCGCTGTCCAATATACCCGGATTTGTGAACACATCCTGTCCTGTATGCGGTATTCCTGCAAAGCGCGAAACCGATACTATGCCGCAGTGGGCAGGTTCATCCTGGTATTTTTTGCGATATTGCGATGTTGGTAACCCGCAAGAACTTGCGTCAAGAGAATCGCTTGACTATTGGATGCCGGTAGATTGGTACAACGGCGGGATGGAGCATACCACGCTGCATATGCTGTATTCGCGGTTTTGGCACAAATTTTTGTACGATATAGGTGTAGTCGGTTGCAAAGAACCGTACTTAAAGCGCACAAGTCACGGTATGATACTTGCTGAAAACGGCGAAAAAATGAGCAAATCCAGAGGTAACGTTATAAATCCAAATGATGTGATAGAAATGTACGGTGCGGATACGATGCGCCTGTACGAAATGTTTATTGGGGATTTTGAAAAAGCCGCATCCTGGAGCACATCGTCGATAAAAGGATGTAAACGGTTCTTAGACCGGGTATTCAACCTTAATGATATATGTGTGCCGGACGGAGAAATACGTTCAAATCTTGAAGGCTCTGTTCATCGCACAATAAAAAAGGTGAGCGATGACATTGATTTATTAAAATTCAACACAGCAATAGCGGCAATGATGTCACTCGTAAATGAAATATACGATACAGGCTCGGTAACCCGCGGCGAATATAAAATACTGCTGACCTTGCTGAACCCTTTCGCTCCGCATATTACCGAAGAATTATGGGAAGAATTAGAAACAGGAGCAGAAGAACCTGAACTTTTATGCAAACAAAAATGGCCGGAATATGACCCTGAAAAATGTGTGCTGGATGAAGTTGAAATAGCTATCCAAGTTTGCGGAAAGTTAAAATCGCGTCTTGTAATATCAATGGAAACGAGCCGGGAAGATGTTCTTTCGGCGGCACTGGAGGATGAAAAAATAGCACCCCTGACCGGCGGAAAAACTATTCGTAAGGTTATATATGTGAAAGGAAAACTGCTCAATATCGTAGTATAATGTTTTTATAATCTTTGCTGAACTTTCAAAGGGGCGTTGAAAAATCACCCGCAAAAATATCCGCAGGCTATGCCGGCGGATATTTCTAAGTTTATTTTCTAAAAACACAGATTTTTCGAACGATGAAAATTTTTAGTTCTTGTTAAAATCAGTACGCTGCTTCTTGTCCGCCGAATTTAGACTTTGTTTGGTTAATTTTCGCTTGCTCGGCAGGTTGTGTTTGATACCAGCCCCGTTTTTGCATTTCGTCAAAAACTTCGGATTGGATTTGATGCTCCTCGGTCAGTATCGACATAAATTCGTTTCGGACTTTGGGTGTAACACATTCATTAGCGTAGGTGTTAAAACCGCCGGTCAAAAACTTTTGTGACGCGAGGGCATCCTGCATTATCGTTTTGTCATCGAACTTTGAAGAGTCGATTTGTATTTGCATTTTGTATCCCCTTTCTATGTCGTTAGTTTAGCTGATTGAGTAACCGGGTATAATGACTTTGATGACGGGAGGCGATCTGTTCGCATTTTGTTTTCAATTGGGGATCAACACAGGTTTGCGCGTAAAGTTTAAACTTTTTCACCATGTTTTCCTCCAGACTGAGTTGATCGTCTATTGCCGTCAATTCCTTGGAAGTAAGATTTGCCAATAATATCACTCCTTTTTTTATTCTTCTAAAACAACCGGTTTTTAGAAGCTCTTAACCTTATTCTTGACGGATTTTACGGCAATTATTACAACATGGAATGAAATATGCTAATATTTACACATTATTAACAACTAAAAAAATATTAAAAGCTTTGAAGTATTTGGGACGGACGTCTTTTTCAAAGTTTTCCCTTAAACGATCACATAGCAGACATAAAAAAAACAAATGAAAGGGATCAGGTTGGTTGCATAAACTCTTGAAAAACCTGGTGTACGGCGTGAGGTATGAGCGTAAATCTACTGATAAAACCGGTTTCGTCCGCTTGTAATATGAGGTGTGAATATTGCTTTTACGCCGATGTGTCTAAGCACAGAAAGGTTGCTAACTATGGAATGATGAGTACACAAACATTAGAAACGGCGGTTAGGGCGGCATTCAAACACGCAAAAAGGGGAGGAGCGTGTAATTTTGCGTTTCAGGGCGGAGAGCCCACGCTGGCAGGTCTGGATTTTTACAAAGAATTGATAGAACTGCAAAAAAAATACAATATCGAAAAAATACCCGTTGCGAACTCTATTCAAACCAACGGATACAATATTGACGGAGAATGGGCGGATTTTTTCGCAGAGCATAAGTTTTTGGTGGGTCTTTCGCTGGACGGCAAGCGCGAAATACATGATCTGTTCCGCAGGGATTCAAGCGGTGCGGGAACATGGGATAAGGTTTTGGAAGCAGCATCGGTGTTCACAAAAAAACGCGTAGAATTCAATATTCTATGCGTTGTGAATAATATTGTTGCAAAGAAAGGCATCAGCGTTTATAATTCGCTTAAAAGCCGCGGGTTCCGTTACATACAGTTTATTCCCTGCCTTGCCCCGTTCGGCGATGATGACAGGAACAGGGACGAAACTTTATCCAAACCGGGATTTAATCCTGAACCGAAAAATTTCGGCGAATTCTTGAAATCGACCTTCGATTTGTATTACAACGATTTAAAAAATTCAAATTACGTCAGTGTGCGTAACTTCGATAATTATATATCTATATTGCTGGGAGCAAATCCGGAATGCTGCGGAATGAACGGTTTCTGTTCGTTGAATTTCGTTGTAGAAAGCGACGGCAGTGTGTATCCCTGCGATTTTTATGTGTTGGATAAATACAGGCTGGGGAACATAAGCACACATAGCTTTGAAGAGCTGGCGAAAACCGAAACAGCGCGAAAATTTATAAGTCAGTCATATTATATTGACGATGAATGTAAAAAATGCCGATGGTATAAGTTGTGCCGCGGAGGGTGTTTCCGCGAACGGGAACCGGTCAGCAGCGATGGAAAACCATCGTTGAATGTATACTGCAAACAGTATAAAGAATTTTTCGATCACTCGTTTAATAAAATGCAAACGGCGGCGGAAATTGTGAGAAATACGCAAAAAAATTTGTGATCGAAAATAATACGGCAAACATATTATACTTTAATTCCCGAGGAAGTCTATTTATAATAAATCTAAAATATTATTAATTTCGTTCTTTGCTCTGGATTTAAAATTACCCGACGGAGTGAGCAGGGATTTGTAATCAAAGAATAAAATCCCGCCGTAACCCGGAAGCTCACGGGCGTTTTCTATCATCCGTTTTAGCATATTGTTTTCGCTTTTATACACGTTTCGCCATTCGTATTTGCCTGAGCCCGCGTATTTATCCCGTTTTGTGCCGATTTTATGGCAGGCAAGCCCGATATACAACCTGACGGGAGAGTTAACCAGATTACTCCAGTTTTCCGAACACTCCGCGAAAGGCTGAGTGTTGTTTTCGAACCCGTAATAAATTTGGGGTGCAACATAGTCCATCGTATTTTTTACGGACAGCAGATACTTGAAATCAACGTACATCGTATTGTAGTTATAATCTATGTTTCCCGCAGGACTAACGCCGAATAGAGTGTCGGAACGAGCCGCTTTAACCGCGGCGTTTATCTGCATAATCATTTTTGATGTGCCGTCCCGCCGCCATTTTTCAATATTGCTGCCGGGGTTTATTTCATCGTAATATTTTTCATCTTCGGATGTTATGCCCGACGGATAAAAATAATCATCAATATGCACAGCCGCTACAGCATACTTTGAGACAATTTCAGCTGCAAGATCCGCAATATGCCGGCGGACCTCGGGATTCGTGGGATTTAAAATCCATTTGCCGGCTGTTTTTATCATATATTTATAACGTAAAGTTTCATCGGAATACCATTGCTTTATCCTGTATTTGTCCGGAATGCTTTTATATTCGCTGTCGGTGAGTGTGCGCATTGGGTTTATCCATGCATGGATATCAATATTTCGTGCTGCTGCCATACTCACAATAATTTCAGCCGGATCAAAACCGGGATCCTTTGCTAAGGTTCCGCTGACATATCCGGACCAGGGAGCAATATCGCTGGGGTAGAACGCATCGTTGAAGGCACTGAAGTGTACGATCATAGTGTTTGCGCCGAGTTTTTCAACCCCCGAAAGGACTTTGGAGAACGCTGCTGCGAAATTATTTTCATTTTTTTTCGTAAGACAGTTGCTCCAATCAAGATAAGAAAACCAAACTCCGACTATCTCCCTGTCGTTTTCGGACAAGGGATTGTCGGAA
The DNA here is from genome assembly GCA_009778115.1 of Oscillospiraceae bacterium. GTDB lineage: Bacteria > Bacillota > Clostridia > Oscillospirales > Ruminococcaceae > WRME01. Next base: position 18,511 of record WRKL01000013.1, read on the forward strand.
TCGGTAACATTTGCGGTAAAATTGTTCAAGGTAAAAGCTTTCGCAGAGGGATATTCGGTGTCCATATTTTCCGCATTATTATTGTTTAACGTAAAATTTTGCAAATTTCCGCAGGAAACAACGCACAAAATCAAAATTATAATTAAAAACGAAAAAAAGCATCTCATACACGCAGATCCGGCTCCCTTACTCCATTTTAAATGTTTTCCGCAGGATTTTTTAAGCACCTTATTTTAAATGGGTATAAAGAGAGAATAACATCACCGGTGAGTGTCCGTTACCGCTCTTAAGGTTGCTTATCAGATTTAGCGGAAATTTTAATATCAGCTTCAAAAGCATTAGTTGAAATGTTGACTCCGGAACCATCGTGGTTAAGACGGAGTATTACGCTGCCGGAACTAAAATTTTCCATTACAAGTTCCAGTCCTTCGTTGGTGACATTTGTTTTTATCCCGTTGCGGCTGAGACGGGACAACGTTTGCGACGGGTCGGCTTCGGCGGTTTCGTCAAAATCAGGCGGATTGCTTTCATCGTCTTTTTCTTTTTGATACACTATAGGCTGGGTATCAAAAAGATTGTAATGCTGTCCCGTTTTTTTACCGCTGTCCGTAAACGCCGAATCCTGCCCCATGTCCGCATCAAAGATAGAATTCCGACCGGCAAGGGGCTCCCCGGTTTCCATGGATTTCCGGTAATTGGATAAAGCATCGCTTCTTTCTCTCAACTCTGAAAAAACAGCATCGTTGGAAGCGGGCGCAGTGTCCGGATTGTTTTCGGAATAATTCGCAGACGATCCGATACCCTGGTCAAAATCATCCTCAATTTTAAGCTCCTCATCGTAAGAGGTAGTAAAAAACGGATTAAATTCATCTACGGATATCTTCTTGCGCGAAGAACCCCTTTTGAGTTTGATCAGTGCGATTATCAAAAGAATAAGAGCAGGGATAATGATAATAACGACAATAGCTAATTTGGTATCCAAAAAGTCAAGCACATATCCCAAGTAAGGTATTCTGCTTTCCGGTATACCGTATATGTCCGATAAAGCTATTTCGAATTCGCTGTTCGTTTCGGTTTGCGCCAAATAACTTACCGGATTTTCGACGATTTGTATGATTTGTGCCGTTCTGTATTCCCCGTCGCTTTTGTACACCACAATATCACTGATTCGCGGATCGGAAAACCTGTCAGTACTTGAATTTTGTCTGACAAAAACCGCATCGCCGCTCTTAAGTCCGTTTGTCACAGAATCGTTTTTTACAGAAAACGGGGTAACCGTAAAGAAAGAGGCCGGCTCATTGTTGCGCGCAGCGAGGATCCCAACTACCGTATATAATATGAAAGCCACCGCTATTAAAAGATATGCAACAAGAAAGATAATCTTTACAGCTTTAAATCCGTTCTTTGTTTTTCTAGCGTTATTCATGAAAGTTAACCTCCAATTTTATAATATTCATAATAATTTTAATAAAAATATCGGATGAATCCCATACATCGGGAACCTCACTTGATCTATTTTACGTTTATTAGTACCAAAAAATATTATGATTATCGCCCTAACCAGTTTTCATTATGTATTATTTGTCATAAAAAGTCAAATGATTTTATTTGAATATCGTAATAATTAAATGTCGTAATCGTTTATGACAGCCTTTAAGAAATGATCGGTCATATTTCAATCGTTATGAAATTTGAAAAACTTGCTGCCCCGTTTGCTATGCGCACATTGTAGCATTTTGTCGTTTGTTTGTCAATGCCGGGGGCGCACTTTAAAAAAGCTTGAAAAGTGTAATAATAAAAGGGAATTTGTTTATATTCCCGAGGAGGTCTATTAGATACTTGCACAAAAAAGAGAAAATCAAAAACTTTAATCTTGACATCATACAGCTTATTATATATTATAGTAGACAACCTTATCTCTAACCGGAATTCCGAAATCTGTTTCAGGTTAAAAATTTCGAACGGGAATGTTTGTGCAATAATCATCGCGTTTTAATTCCCGAGGAGGTCTATTACTTACCAACCGGAAAAGGATGACGAAGTTAATGAAAGCCGAACTTGCGAAAACATATGACCCTAAAAATTTTGAAAGCCGTATCTACAAGTATTGGATGGATAGCGGATATTTTACCGCCTGTGTCGATAAAACAAAAAAGCCGTACACTATTGTTATGCCGCCGCCTAACATTACCGGACAGCTTCATATGGGGCACGCGCTGGACGAAACATATCAGGATGTTTTGATACGGATGCACAGGATGAAAGGGTTTTCGGCTTTGTGGCTGCCCGGAACCGATCATGCGGCAATTGCGACCGAGGCGCGTGTCGTAAAAAAGATGGCGGAAGACGGTGTGACTAAGGAAGACATAGGGCGCAGCGGTTTCTTGAAACGTGTGTGGGAATGGAACGAAATTTACGGCGGTAAAATAATTGAACAATTGAAATTACTGGGATGTTCCTGCGACTGGTCGAAGCTGCGGTTCACGATGGACGACGGACTTTCCGAATCGGTGTTGAAAGTTTTTGTCAAACTGTATAATGAAGGATTGATCTACCGGGGCGAGCGGATCATCAACTGGTGTTGTATCTGCGGTACGTCGATATCAGATGCAGAAGTTGAATATTCAGAAAAGGACGGCTTTTTCTGGCATATTAAATATCCGCTCAAGGACGGAAGCGGACATATACAAATTGCGACAACCCGCCCTGAAACTATGCTGGGCGATACGGCAGTCGCAGTAAATCCCAACGATGAAAAGCAAAGTTCTTTTATAGGTAAAACTTTGATATTACCCCTTACAGGCCGTGAGATACCCGTGATCGCGGACGATTATGTAGACATGGATTTCGGAACCGGTGCGGTGAAAATAACGCCCGCCCATGATCCCAATGATTTTGAAGTGGGACTGAGGCACAACCTTCCGGTTATAAACGTGATGGACGATAATGCCGTTATCAACAAAAACGGCGGGGAGTTTGAGGGGATGGACAGATACCAAGCTCGCCGTAAGATAATAGAAAAACTGGAAGAAAGCGGCTTGTTGGTGAAAACCGAACCGCATATTCACAACGTTGGTGAATGTTATCGCTGTAAAACCGTGGTTGAACCGAAAATTTCGACACAATGGTTTGTCAGAATGGAACAGCTGGCGGCAAATTCAAATAAAGCGGTACGCGGCGGCGGAGTGAAATTTGTGCCCGAAAAGTTCGAAAAACTTTATTTTCACTGGATGGATAATGTTAAAGACTGGTGCATTTCCCGGCAATTGTGGTGGGGACATCGTATCCCGGCGTACTATTGCGGGGATTGTGAAAAAATTACGGTAAGCGAAACCGCGGTTTCAACCTGCTCCTGCGGCGGCAAAACACATCAGGACGAGGACACGCTGGATACCTGGTTCTCCTCTGCGTTGTGGCCTTTTTCCACGCTGGGGTGGCCGGAGCAAACCGAAGAACTAAATTATTTTTACCCGACGGATATTTTAGTCACAGGCTATGATATAATTTTCTTCTGGGTTGCACGCATGATATTCTCAGGATTGCATCATACAGGTGAGCTGCCGTTTAACACGGTGTTTGTTCACGGACTTATGCGGGATGAGCAGGGACGTAAAATGTCCAAATCATTAGATAACGGCGTGGATCCCATAGACATTATCGAGGAATACGGCGCAGATGTTTTGCGGTATATGGTTTGCGCGGGAACGAGCCCGGGTAATGATATGCGTATGTCCTATGAAAAATGCAAAGCCGGCCGAAATTTCATCAATAAATTATGGAACGCATCCCGTTTTATTATAATGAATCTTAAAGAAACGATAAAAAAGCCGGAAATACCGAACAATCTTGCCCGTGAGGATATGTGGGTATTGAGCGGGTTCAACCGTCTTGTTAAAGAATACGGCGAGAATATGGAAAATTATGATTTTTCGCTGGCGCTGGGTAAAACCGTGAACTTTACCTGGGATGTATTCTGCGATTGGTATATTGAAATTTCTAAGATACGCTTGCAGGACGAAAATACAGCCGGCACGGTTCGGGATATGCTGTGTTATATTATGAGCGGCGTGCTTAAACTGCTGCATCCTTTTATACCTTTTGTTACCGAAGAACTTTGGCAGGCACTGTTCGCGGACGGATCGGTGATGGTGAGCGGTTTTCCCGAATATGACGAGGAACGGACATACGCGAAAGTTTCGGCGGACTTTGATAATATCGTTCAGGGAATAAAAGCGATTCGAGCAGCAAGAGCGGAAATCAATGTTCCGCTGTCGAGAAAAGCCGCATTGATAATAAGTGCGGAAAACAAGGAGCTTTTTCAAAGTTTCAGTGAAATGTTTGTACGTCTGGCAGGCGCATCCGAAGTAAGGTTCGAACAAAAGCCGGACATAGACGGAGTTATATCGGTGGATACGTCCGCAGCCCGCTATTTTATTCCCTTGGGTGAACTTGTAGATATCGAAAAGGAACGCGCAAGATTGGATAAAGAAAAGCAGGATTGCCTGAGCGATATAAAATTTTTAAAAAATAAACTTGGCAATCAAAACTTCATTTCAAAGGCTCCGCCGCAGCTTATAGAAAACGAAAAGAAAAAATTGAAAACAGCACAAAAGCGGCTGGAAAATATAGAAAAATCAATTAGGGGGGTATTGAAAAATTAAAGACCGCTAAAAATCAAGAGCAATATTTTTTGCGGGCGGCTTTTTCAAAAACCCCCATTAAATTAATTATTGGAAAATCATAAAACCTGTATATACGGGTTAAATATTAGACCTTTTCGGAAATTAAAACGTGATGTATGAACACAGATGATTTTTCGTCAAACAAGGTAATTTTGACGAGGATATCATGGATATTTGAGGATAAGTTAACACCGTGTGACGGGAAATCTTCCGTTCATACGCCGCGAAGTGGTTTTCGAGAAGGTCTATCACAAAGGATGGATATTATTATGGGAAAAAAGCTGAAAGTTGGAATTGTGGGTTGCGGCGGTATAGCTAACGCGAAACATATGCCGTCCATATCCAAGATTGATGAGGCGGAAATTGTTGCGTTCTGCGATATTATCCCGGAACGCGCGCAAAAAGCGGCAAAAGACTTTGGGACAGCCGATGCAAAAACGTATGAGGATTACAAAGAGCTGGTCAAAGACGGCAGCATCGACGTGGTTCATGTATTAACCCCGAACAAATCACACTCGGTTATAACCATAGCCGCGCTGGATGCCGGAAAGCATGTTATGTGCGAAAAACCTATGGCCAAAACATATGCCGAAGCTAAAGCGATGCTGGATGCGTCAAAACGTAACGGCAAAATTCTCAGCATAGGTTATCAGTACAGATATGAAAAACACAAATGGCAATTGCAAAAAATGTGCCGTGCGGGGGAATTGGGCGATATATACCACGCTAAAGCCCACGCGTTAAGACGGCGTGCCGTTCCTACCTGGGGTGTGTTTCTTAACGAGGAAGAACAGGGCGGAGGACCGTTGATCGACATTGGAACCCACGCGCTGGATATGACGTTATGGATGATGGACAACTATAAACCGGTTTATGCTGTAGGCAACACATACTTCGAACTTGCTAAAACCGAAAACGCCGCAAATGCGTGGGGACCGTGGGACACCAAAAAGTATACGGTTGAGGATGGAGCTTTTGGTTTTGTTATGATGGAAAACGGAGCGACCATTTCGCTCGAAGCTACCTGGGCGGTCAATATGCGTAACGCAAAGGAAGCTATTTGTACGCTGTGCGGTACAAAAGCCGGAGCGGACTTGTGGGACGGACTAATTATCAACGGCGAAGAAGGTGGTTTTCTTTACGAAAAGAAAATCAATACGGACATCGGCGGCGTTGCATTTTACGAAGGTAATAGCGGGGGAAAACCGGCGGAAATTGAAGCGATGATTTTTTATAATGCGATACTCAAGGGAACCGAACTTGTGGTAAAACCCGAACAGGCGATGGTAGTGACACAGATACTCGAGGGAATATACGAATCGGCAAAAACTAAAAAACCGGTATTCTTTTGAAATTAATTTTAATTATAGCAACAGAAGCAACAGAAAGGATGGATTTATGTTATGAAACTGGGTTTTTTAACGGTATGTTTGGGGTCTATGCCCCTCAGGGAAAAAGCGGAATTTGCGGCAAAAACAGGGTTTAAGGCACTTGAGGTCGCCGCGTGGCCTAAACTAAACGACCGGGATTACTCTTCGGCGGACATTGATGCGGCAAACCTGACACAGCAGGAAGCGGATGAAATCCGGGAGTATATGTCCGGATTAGGATTGGAAATTTCGTCGCTTGCGTACTACGACAACAACCTGCACCCGGACAAAGAACGGCGCGAATATATACATAACCATTTGCGTAAAGTTATTGATGCGGCGGCTATGTTGAATGTGGAGATGGCGGGAACTTTTGCAGGGCGCAATTTCAAAGCGGACTACGATCAGAATTTGGAAGAATTTGCCGAAGTTTTCGGAAAGCATATCGAATATGCGAAATCTAAAAATGTAAAAATAATTATAGAAAACTGTCATATGCCGAATTGGCACGGCGACGGAAAACCCGGAACAATTTCGCATACACCCGAACAGTTCAGAAATATGTTCGCGAAAGCAAACAGTGATTTTTTCGGCTTAAACTTTGATCCGTCGCATTTTGTTCCGCAGTACATTGATTATTCGCGTGCCCTCAATGAATTTATGGGCAAAACGTTTCATTTTCACGCCAAGGACTGTGAAATACTGCCCGAGAAACTTTACGAAAAAGGAGCAAATCTCCGGGGTTATTGGCGCTACCGTATGCCGGGGCTGGGACAAATTGATTGGAAAGAAATCATTGCGCAGCTCAAAAAAGCGGGTTACGACGGCGTTATAAGTATAGAACACGAGGATATGCTGTATGAAGGCAATGTTGAAAAGGTAAAAGAAGGGCTGAAAATAGGGTTCGATTATTTGAACAGACTTACTTTGACTTTTTAAAATAAAAAATAAAAAGAAAGAAATCGGGTCGGCGGTATGAGAACAAAGGTTTTTAAAAAAAGAGGAAACAGCCGGTATCTGCTTACGGTGGTTTTGATAACGGCGTTTGTTTTTGCATTGTTTGCAGGGTTTGCAGGGTGTGCCGGGCAGGAAACGCCGATATCGGGCGAAGTTGTGATTCTGCACACAAATGATATGCACGGGCGGGTCATAAACGACGATGATGGCGTAATCGGGATAGACCGTGTGGCGGCGATACATAAAAACATCCCGAACTCTGTTCTGGTGGATGCCGGCGATGCTTTTCACGGTCTGCCGGCGGCGACACTGAGCCGGGGTGAAGACATAGCCGGCTTGATGAATATAGCCGGCTATGATGCAATGGCAGCGGGTAACCACGAATTTAATTATGGCTGGGAACGCTTGCTGGAATTGAATGATATGACGGATTTTTCGATTTTAGCATCCAATGTAAAAAAAGACGGCTCTCCTGTTTTATACGATACGGCATTAGTCGAGGCAGGTAATATTAAGATCGGATTTTTCGGAATTACAACCGAGTCTGCAAAAAGCTCCGCTATGCCGGAATATGTAAACGGGCTTGAGTTTGAAAACGCAGTAGCTGCCGCCCGTGAAATGGCAAGGAATGTGCATAATCAAGGTGCGGATTTGATCGTTGCACTCTGTCATCTGGGGAACGAATCTGTTGCGGGAACAACATCAGCCGCGCTCGCGCAGGAAGTCGGAGAAATAGATGTCATCATAGACGGGCACAGTCACACCGCGCTGCCTGAAGGATTAATAGAAAACGATGTTCTGATCGTTCAGGCGGGACAGCATGGGAGCCATATAGGGAAAGTAACGGTTACGGTGGAAGACGGCGCAGTAAAAAATAAAACCGCAGAGCTTATTGATTTTGAACAAGCGATGGAAACCGAGCCGGATATGGAAACCCAAGCTAAACTGGCTGAAATAACAAACAAACTGGATGCTATACTGAGTGAATCGGCGGGAGTGTCAAACGAGGCTATGTCCGGCGAACGTGCGCCGGGTGTACGCACACAGGAAATGCCGTTGGGGAATTTTGTGGCAGATGCTTACCGGGAAGCCGCAAAGACGGATATTGCGATTACGAACGGCGGCGACATACGGGCGGATATAGATCCGGGCACAATCACAAGAGGCGACATTATCAGTATACTTCCCTTTGGGAACACATTGATGATCAAAACCATAACACCTGAAATACTCTTTAAGGTTTTGGAAAACGGAGTAAGTTCGGTTGTAACCGGTGACGGCAGCAGTGACGGCGGAATTATTGATCATGAAAAATCCGAAGACGGGCGTTTTTTACAGGTATCGGGGTTGAGTTTTGAATATAATCCCGCAGCACCCGCCGGGAACCGTGTTATGTCGGTAACACTGGATAGCGGCGAAAAGCTGTCTTCAGAAGACAAAACAACGAAAATCACCCTGACCGCATCGAATTATATTATGACCGGCGGCAATGATTATATCATGCTTGCCGAATTACCCGCAGACCGTGAATTCGGAACCGCTGACGGGGCGTTGTTCGAGTACATCAAAACACACTCACCGGTCAATGCGCCGTCTGTAGGCAGAATCACGGAGTCGGCCGATGAATTAAAAAACGCAGCTTGAGGTAAAACGTAACTCTTGTTATCTTTAAGTAGCCCTTGTAACCCTTGTAACCCTTGTAGCCCTTGTAATTTTTAATAAATTAATAAGAACAAACTCCAAACTGTCTTTTGCGTGTGACCCGTAACAAAAAATTAACAATTTCCTTGGCTGCTTTATTGTGTTTTCCGGGTTTTTAATGTATAATGAAAACATTCGGGAAATAATAAGCGTTGCTATATGACGCCTGTTGTTTCCGTGAAGCGAAAAAAACGGGAATAACCCGAGATATTGACCGGAACGTGTCAGTTTACGGATTCACAGGTTTGCGTAACATTTCAACCTGAAATTAATATTTGAAATTTTTTGAGAAAGGAGGAGAGCATTAATGAAATATGTATGCGATATTTGCGGATATACATATGATGAAGCCGCCGGAGAACCTGATAGCGGAGTAGAACCGGGCACAAAATGGGAAGATGTTCCCGAAGATTTTATATGTCCGATTTGCGGAGCAGGCAAAGAAGCTTTTTCCCCGGAATAAAATTAAAAATTTGAAAAGGAGAAAAGTCATTATGGAAAACCTGAAAGGTACGAAAACAGAAAAAAATCTTATGGAAGCATTCGCCGGAGAAAGTCAGGCGCGGAACAAGTATACATATTTCGCGGCTAAGGCGAAAAAAGAAGGATACGAACAGATTGCCGCTATTTTTGGGGAAACCGCCGGCAACGAACAAATGCACGCAAAGCTCTGGTTCAAACTTTTGTGCGGCGGCGATATTGCTACGACCACAGATAACCTGAAAGCCGCTGCGGATGGCGAAAACGAAGAATGGACACAAATGTACAAGCGTATGGCGGAAGAAGCCCGCGAAGAAGGTTTCGATAAAATCGCGTTTTTATTCGAAAAGGTAAGATTGATCGAAAAAGAACACGAGGAACGCTACCGCAAGCTGCTGAAAAATATAGAGGACGGAGCCGTCTTTGAAAGAAAAGAAAAATCTGTTTGGATATGCCGCAAATGCGGACATATAGTTGATAACGAAAAAGCACCGGTAAAATGCCCGGTTTGCGCTCATCCGCAATCGTATTTCGAGCTTAGAGCCGTCAATTATTGATTAGACTTCCTAGGGAATTAAAACGCGATGTATGAACGCAGGTGATTTTTCGTCAAACAAGGCAATTTTGACGAGAATATCATGGATATTAAAGGATAAATTAACGCCGTGTGACGGAGGTCTATTATAGATATGAAACAGACAACACTTGCGAACGGTAAAAAAGTGTCGGTAGTGGGCATCGGAGGTCATTATAAGCACTTCGAGTACGGCAGATATGAGGAAACCTACGGTCCGGTCGAACAAAGCGAAGTGGATTCAAGGGCAAAGCTGCTGAGCAAAGCTTACGAAAACGGAATTACATATTATGACACAACCTGGTATAACGAAGTCGAAATGCTTGCCAGATCATTGGAAATAGCCGGAATCCGCAGTAAAATTCATGTTAACGGAATGGTTTTAGGCGCGTTTACCGGATCAAAGGGTTTTGGCATGACAGATCGGGATTACTTTAACAAGTATCTCGATAAACGTCTTGCGATAATGCCGGAAAACCGATTTGATTCATTTATGATCAACGCCATCGACGAACAATATGATTATGACAGGTGCGCCGGTCTGGTTAAGCTTTTGTCCGAAAGAAAAGCAGCCGGAGATATTGGAATGCTTGGCTTCTCCTGTCATAACCATCCCCTTGCCCGGGAAATAGCGGATGCGTTCAACGAGTTTGAAATAATCATGACACCTTATAATTTCCGCAACAACTGGTTTGCAAGATCTTTTGACGGATACAAAGGGAACGCATCCTTCGTCGCCATGAAACCAATGGTGTGGGCGCAATACGGGGTTCCTTTCAGCGTTATCAACAATCTTAATAATTTTGAGGAAATTTTCGGTTTCAAAAAAGATGAAAAGATCGCTGTCAAAGCGTTCCGGTATTTGATCGAAAGCCCGATACTGAACGTCACTTTATCCTCCGTCAACAACGAAACCGAGCTGGATATGCTGATCGAAGCAGGTACAGATCATACAGGTGGATGCTGCTTGAATGAAAATGATTTAAAAGCCCTCACAGACTACGATAAGGCGGTCAGTTCTCATGACAGTATTCCTTTGTTTATCGGCGGAATGAAAACCGACAATCTTCGTGCGGAATTCTTTTGTGCCGATAACCTTTGTAATATTTTAAATATCGACAAAAGTACATTAACCGTCCGGGACGAAAACCGGCGGGAGCTTATCGCAGAATATAAAGAAAAAATATATAAAGAGCTGAAAACAAAAGGTTACGGGAAATATTTGTGATTACCCTATTACCTTATTACCTTATGTTACCCGATTATAACTTAACTAACGCAAAACAAAAATAGAAAGGGAAATAGCTGAAATGAAGAGAACTCTGTCTATTTTATTAGCTGTGATTATGATGTTTGCATTTTTTGTCAATACCGCAGCTGCAGCAGCGGAAGAAAGCGATGGATCCGGAGGATACGCGAAAGCTGTTCTGCACTCCGAACCGGAAAGAACATACAAAAATCCGTTCAATGAAATGCCGGAACGATGGTTAACCACAAACTTCAACTCTAACATGGTGTATGGTGAAGGCGATCCGTATATAATGAAATATAACGGAATGTTTTACCTGTATGTTTCGACGGCGGACGGCAATGTAGGTATAAAGGTGTGGCATTCCGAAAATTTGATTGATTGGACATACGGCGGATTGTGTGTGCCCAACACTGTCGGCGAGGTAGCAAGAGGAGCATACGCTCCCGAAGTTTACTATTGGAACGGAACTTTTTATTTGTATACAGCCGCGCCGGGCGGACCTCCGCATAGGGTTTTTACATCCGATAACCCCTTAGGTCCCTTTGAATACCGGGGAACTCCGCATCCCAATGATGTTCACGCAATAGACGGAAGTTTATTTATTGATGATGATGCTAATGCGACAAAGTATTTTTCACATTCGGGCGGCGGCGAAATTTTATACCGGCTGATGAATGACGATTTGCTTACGGCAAAAGACGGCGGGGCAATGTACAGTATCCCCGGCGCTTCATTCAACCGCAGATGGACCGAAGGTTCACAGATATTCAAACGCAACGGGAAATATTATATTACATATACGGGTAATCATATTTTATCCCATAATTACAGGATAAAATATGCCGCGGGCGATAGTGTGCCCGGAATGAAGGACCCGGAAAACGCTTTGCTGCTGTGCAACACCGAAGAAGGGATCGTTGGGCTCGGACACAACAGTTTTGTTGTGGGGCCCGATTTGGACAGCAGATATATCGTATATCATAACCTGCTTTCAATGCGTCCGGAACGCAGGATGAATATTGACAGAATGATTTTCAACAAAGAAAAGCTGGAAGTTCAGGGGCCTACATGGTGGGATATGCCCGTGCCTAAAATGCCGGAGTTTTATGACCGTATGAATAACGGCTCGAACTGGGACACGGCTTTCGGCGATGCTTCGGTTTCAAACAATGTTATGACGCTTACCGGGTCTTCACGGGTTTTGTCAAAACAAAGCACACCCGGCGACTATACGGCGGAATTCAATATGTCGATTTTATCAAACCCGGGAGCACCGTATTCAATCGGGAGCGTAATAACGTCGTACACGGATGATAAAAATTATGCAATTGTGGATTATTATGATTCCCCGAATTATGCAGACATAAGCATAAAAATCATTAAAAATGGTTCTGTTGTGTCGAGCGGCACATCGGATCTTCCAAGTGAATATTTTACGGGGATTTCCGGTGATGCGGAACTTTTGAGAAAAATTACGGTAAAAAAAGAAGGAAATGTTTTTGACGTTTATATAGACGACCGTCTTCTTATGTCCTGCACGGGTGATTTGGACGGCGGAAAAATTGGACTTGAAACCAAAGAAGCTACAGCAAAATTCGGTTACACAGCGTTTTCAAGCACGGTAAACGGAAATCAGGACAAAGACACACTGAAGCCTACAAATTCCGAAATGGATGCGGTTCACGCGAATAAAACTTCAAGAGATTTTGCGACGGGCGAAATAACCGAATCCGGAGCAGATCTTGTGAGCAAATACTATAAGGATCTAGTCGCGGACGACAGTCTTACCTACAATATTCAACCGCAGGAAACATCCTACTATTCGGTGAATATCAAAGCCAAGGGAGCCGTTCCGGCGAAAGCAGATCTATACATTGATGATACACTTGTAAAAGAGGGTGTGGTTATTGCCGAATCCGACGTATTCTCGGAAACCGCCGCCCGGCATATCGAAATAAACAAAACCGCAAAAGAATTCAAGCTTGTGGTCACAGAGGGTACGCTGGATTTGTATTCTGTAAAGCTTGCGAAACTCGCCGATATTCATGATAGCATAGAAACCCAGGAAAATATGGAATTTGAACGGCTGTCCGGGGAATGGATAGATTATGATGACCGGATTTCGGTTTCCACGGACTCATGGGCGATGGCAGGCTACGGTACCGAATATCTGGGCGATTATGATCTTTCCGCTAACATTACACTTAACAGAGAGTCTAATGCCGGCTTTATGGTTCGAATGAAATATGCAACAAATGCGTCCGATCCGGTCGTTGGAATCGACGGTTGCCGGGATATGGACTACCATTACGGCTATTTTATCGGTCTAAATGAAGACGGGATTATTCTGGGCAAACAGATGTTTAATTGGAAATCGCTCGCATCCAGAGAAATGTCCCTTTCAACCGGCATAAGCTATAACCTTAGGGTGCGTGTTGAAGGCGCGAATATAAGAGTCTTTTTGAATAACTTCTTACAATTGGAATACACCGATAAAGATAACCCTATTATGGAGGGCAGAATAGGGTTGCGTGCCGTTAGTTCTTCCGCGGATTACAAAGATTTGACACTAAGGCATATAAATCCGTCTCCTCCGCTGGGTCAGCGTGAAACCGTGGACAGTGATGCCGTTGAAATTTCAAGCAAGAATTTTAGAATATTTTCCAATGTATCGGGCGGCGGCGGTGCTAACGCCGGATCTCCCGGAAAAGGTTATTACCTAAAAGACGGCACAAT
>WRKL01000014.1 GCA_009778115.1 Oscillospiraceae bacterium
TTGGTGACGGCACGACAAACAATGGAAATCGGCCTAGAAAAATAGGTGATGATACATGGCAAAGTGTTTCGGCGGGTAGTTTCCATACAATGGCAATCCGCACTGATGGCACCCTCTGGGCTTGGGGGAATAATGAATACGGTCGGCTTGGCGACGGTACGGCAAACGATAGACATTCGCCTGAAAAAATAGGCGATGATACATGGCAGAGTGTTTCGGCGGGTGGTGAGCATACAGTAGCAATCCGCACAGACGGCACTCTCTGGGCTTGGGGTAGGAATTCTTCCGGTCAGCTTGGTGACGGCACGACAAACAATGGAAATCGGCCTAGAAAAATAGGTGATGATACATGGCAAAGTGTTTCGGCGGGTTGGGGCCATACAATGGCAATCCGCACTGATGGCACCCTCTGGGCTTGGGGTATGAATAATTACGGTAAGCTTGGTGACGGCACGACAACCAATAAATCTTGGCCTGAAAAAATAGGCGATGATACATGGCAGAGTGTTTCGGCGAGTGGTGATCATACAGTAGCAATCCGCACTGACAGATCTCTCTGGGCTTGGGGTATGAATAATTACGGTCAGCTTGGTGACGGCACGAAAACCAATAAATCTTGGCCTAGAAAAATAGGTGATGATACATGGCAGAGTGTTTCGGCGAGTTGGGGCCATACAATGGCAATCCGCACTGACGGCACCCTCTGGGCTTGGGGTATGAATAATTCCGGTCAGCTTGGTGACGGCACGACAACCTCTAAAACTTCACCTGTAAAAATAGATACATGGCAGAGTGTTTCGGCGGGTAGTTTCCATACAATGGCAATCCGTACAGATGGCTCCCTCTGGGCTTGGGGTAGGAATAATTCCGGTCAGCTTGGTGACGGCACGACAAGCGGTAGATTTTTACCTGTAAAAATAGGTAATAATACAACATGGAAAAGTGTTTCGGCGGGTTGGGGCCATACAATGGCAATCCGCACTGACGGCACCCTCTGGGCTTGGGGGAATAATTCTTCCGGTCAGCTTGGTGACGGTACGGCAAACGATAGACATTCGCCTGAAAAAATAGGCGATGATACATGGCAGAGTGTTTCGGCGAGTGGTGATCATACAGTAGCAATCCGCACAGACGGCACTCTCTGGGCTTGGGGGAATAATGAATACGGTCAGCTTGGTGACGGCACGACAAACAATGGAAATCGGCCTAGAAAAATAGGTGATGATACATGGCAAAGTGTTTCGGCGGGTAGTTTCCATACAATGGCAATCCGCACTGATGGCACCCTCTGGGCTTGGGGTAGGAATAATTCCGGTCAGCTTGGTGACGGCACGACAACCTCTCAAACTTCACCTGTAAAATTAGATGAAAATACATGGCAGAGTGTTTCGGCGGGTGATTCCCATACAATGGCAATCCGCACAGACGGTACCCTCTGGGCTTGGGGAAGTAATTCTTCCGGTCAGCTTGGTGACGGCACGACAACCAATAAATCTTCACCTGTAAAAATAGGTGATGATACATGGCAAAGTGTTTCATCTGGTGATTCCCGTACAATGGCAATCCGCACAGACGGTACCCTCTGGGCTTTGAGGAATAATCTTTTGAAAATAAGCGAAGATACATGGCAGAGTGTTTCGGCGGGTGGTAACCATACAATGGCAATCCGCACAGATGGCACCCTCTGGGCTTGGGGGAATAATGAATACGGTCAGCTTGGTGACGTTGATACAAGCTCGCCTATATTAATATTAGAACCGTTCATAGTTCCCTCTGCTAATCCTGGAGTATATAACGAACCATTCCAACTAAGTTTGTCGTATTTCGACCCGAATGCTGAAATATATTACACCACAGACGGAAGCGACCCGACTACCGATGGCATCAGATTCCTGAACTTTATTGATATAGACAGAACCACTACCGTGAAAGCGGCGGCGAGGATTGATGGGGTTTTCCGCAGTGTACAGACTTTCGAATATGTCATATCCCCGATTATCACCGAAAGCCATTCGAGCGGGGAATATATCGAGCCATTTTCGCTTGTATTGACGAGCGGTATTCCGCAATACAGTCTGTTTTATACTACCGATGGCAGCGATCCGAGGACGGACGGTATTCTGTATACCGGAGCTATTGATATACATAAAACAACGAATCTCAAGGTTGCTGCGGGTTTTGGCGGGGCGTGGGGTGATGTTGCCGAATTTGAATATACTTTCCCCGATATCGAAATTACTATCTCTCCCACTTCCGGAACTTACAACGAAATTATAACTGTTACGCTAAGCTGCAATATCGCCGAATATGATGTGTATTACACTATAGACGGCGGGACTAACGTCCTGTACACCAAACCGCTCCGAATTGACCGTACCGCAACGGTTACGGCATGGGCAGAAAGCGGCGGCTACGTCATGGGTACGCCGAAAACCGTTAATTACAACCTTGTAGGCATCCCGTTTGTCACTGCAGCCCCTGCTCCCGGGGTGTATGACGGGGCGGCGAATGTTACCCTTACATCATCCAGCCCGATAGTTTTTAACGAGATTTACTACACACTCGATGGCAGCAATCCGTATGAAAACGGCATTTTATACAACGGTACAATTAACATCAGAGAAACATCCGTGCTAAGAGCTGTTCCTAAAGCGTCCGGCGACAGATGGGGCGTTATAACAGACGTTGGTACTTACACGATAAATCCTCCTGTCTCACTCACCGGCACGGCGACAATCAGCAATACCAATCCACAAATCGGCGATACATTGACCGCTTCGCTTGTCGGCGGAAACAATACAGGCACACTAACCTACACATGGAAAGCCGGAACGGAAACATTAGGCACGGGGATAAATTATACCATTCTTGTGGGTGACTTCGGCAAACAGATAACCCTCGAAGTCACATCCGGCATTGAAACCGGAACACGAACAAGCGCAGCAACGGCGGCAGTTTTGAAAAAAACCGCACCGTCAGCACCGAGCGCACCCACACTCCCAAGGTTTACTCAGAATCAATATACCATTACAGCAAAAGCCGGAAAAGGCGGAAAAGTTGCCGGAGGAAAAACCGTCAATCACAACGCCACTGTTACTTTGAGAGCCACCGCTAACCGGGGTTACAAATTCGCCGGTTGGTTTGAGGGCAAAAATCGGGTTAGCGCCAAAGCTGCGTTCACTTTCAAAGCCACCGCAAACCGCACATTACAGGCACGGTTCAAGGCTGTTAAAGTGAAATCTGTTAAACTGAACACAGCAAGGAAAAGCCTAAAGACAGGTCGAAAATTCACATTAAGAGCGGCTGTTAGACCGGCTAATGCGTTAAATCGAAAAGTTACATGGCGTTCTTCTAACAAAAAAGTCGCTTCCGTCAACAGCAAAGGCAGGGTTACCGCGAGAAAAAAAGGAACCGCAACAATAACCGTTACTACCCGTGACGGAAGAAAAACCGCTAAATGCAAAATAAAAATTAAATAAAGCGAAATACGGCAGTACACTTGCATTTGCCCTGAATGTGTGTGCGATTGTGAAAATAAAAAGTGTCAGCGATAATTGCGATGAAGGATGCTGCGAAGACGGTGATGTAAAAATATGGACGAACGGCGTACTTATCCCGACAGGTGCAGAATTTACGGTAGTATGCCTAACGTTTAGCGGGGTGCAAAATTGCACCCCGCCCTGTTGTCATTCATTTATCGGATTCTCGGATTCTCAGCACCTTGCTCCGTGCTTGTCTTGAATTGCTGTAATTGCCGCGCCCTCTTACTACAAGAGTAGACGTGTATCGTCCGGGCGTAAGCTTTGCGCGTTCTTTTGCGGTAAAAGTATACCTTCTCTTGTTTTTGCTTATGGTTTTGCTGAAAACTTGCTTGTTCCCGCGCATGATGCGTAGTGTGTACCCATTATTATTCGAGACGGTTCGCCAATCAATCCTTGTTCTGCTGAACGTCAGACCTTTCGGGCTGGCTAATCTCTTTTTTGTAATGTTCACGCGGACACCCGTGGGCTGACTAAGGGTATAGTTGCCCGATGCCGCGCCGTTCAGGCGAATATTGGTGCTAACAACCTTGTTTTTTCCCACATTGGCATTGGCTATTGTACCATTACCGCGTGTAAAGCCTACGGCATCATTGCCGACGCGTCCCTGCAAAGTGCCGCTTGTCAGGTTGACGGTGCGTTTTCCGTTAAACACTCGGTTTGTGGCTTTGATGCCTGTGATGGTGAGACGTTTTCGTGCCACCGTGATAGTACGCGGTGCCGAGGTTATAGGGTTGTAGCTGCCGTCACCTTGTTTTGTCGCGGTGACTACGATGTTCCCCGCACCGGTGATGGTGAGTATACCTCCGTTGATCCGGCCCGGACCGGACACCACGGTGTAGCTTACGGCACCCGTACCGCTGCCGCCTGCTGTACTGAGAGCAAACGGTGCATCACCGTAAGTTTTGCCGCTTACGGCATTGATACTCAAGGCACTTTGGTTACTTTTGACCGCTTTCAAAACCGAAATTTCCGCTTCTGCTGCTGTCAATTTGGCATAATTGGTCACTAAATCTTTTTGCGCCTGGGTGAGATTATCATACGCGCGCCTGGCATCTGTCACTTTGGTTTCGTCCGCAAGGGTTACGGGTGTCGGAATCAAGTCAATTTTTGCAACGACTGTACCCGCAGCGATTCTGTCGTCATATACCTGTTGGCTGACTGCGGTAATTCTGCCCTCTGCAGAAACCGTCACAGGGTCGCCGTTTTTGCATAGCTCCTTTATGTATTCTTCGAAAATGATGTCCATGGAATCGCCTTCGGTTAAGACTTCCAGTTCTTTCATCACATCGTAACCATCCCCGCCGCTAGCCATGAAATCATTAGTTGCGAGGATGTATTTCGTGGTTGTGTCAGCCGGGTCAAGCTCTGTATTTCCGATTGTCACGCTGATAACGCGCTCGCCTGCCGGTTTTGTCACGATATACTCAAATCTCATTCCTGATATTTGGGGGAATCCTCCGCTGAGAGCCGGGAGCTGGCTTATCCCATGCTCAAGAATCGCCCAAAGTTGTGCCGGACTCACTTCTTTGACAACGCCGTAGTTCCCAAAAGGCAACACCGAGTTGATATGTCCCCTTGTGATATCCCCTTCCGGAATATCGGCACGCAACCCGCCGCCATTGGTAAGGGCAATATCAGTCTCCAGTTGTATGCGCATGGCATCAGCCACAAGGTTGCCCAGCGGCATTTCGGCATTTCTTACCCCGGGTGTGTCTGCATCACCTCTCGCACTGCTCAGCAATTGTGCAGATGTCCCCACTTCTTCCTTGAATAACTCGCCAACCTCCGCCATCATTTCCTCTGCCGCACGCTTCACGGTTTCGGTTGCTGCAACATATTCGGTGTCAGCTTTTTCAATCAGTGACGCAGTTTTGGATATAACTTCATTGTCTGAGCCGAAAACAAGCGTTACCCTGCCTAACGCCGCCCCATGCTCGCCTGCACTGGTGATTAAAACACCGTTTTCCATCTCATTGGTCAAAACATGGTCGTGACCGTGGATTATAACGTCAATCTCCTGTGCGAGTTCGTCGTCTGCCGCCAGTTCCTTGGCATACGACCTGTCAATATGGGCAAGACATACAATTACGTCCGCTTCCTGTGATTTCAGCTCCATCACCGCTGTTTCCGTCTCGGTTTTATAATCGGTGAATTTTAGGGTGTCCACGTTGAGGGGGTGTGTTTTTTCCGGCGTTTCGTCTGTAGAGAGACCAAAGAAACCTACTTTTACGCCGTCAATTGTTTTGATGGATGTACCGGGAAGAAACCGTTCATTTCCGTCGATTTCCCGAATGTTGGCACTTATGAGGTCAAAGTCAGCCGGACCCATCAACTCCAACAGTCTGTCGCTGCCATAATTGAAATCGTGGTTGCCGGGTGCCATAACATCATATCCGGCAAGGTTCATCAGCTCAACAATGTTTTCGCCTCTCTTCAAGTTGGCAACAGGCAGCCCATGCAAGGTATCGCCTGCGTCAACCAAAAGAGGATTGGCTAAACCGGCTTTAATTGCCGCAATTTTTTCGATGCCAATCATCCCGCTGTTGTTCGCATCCGGGAACACCCGGCCGTGCGTATCGTTGGTGTGCAGAATGTTAATCGTTTTACCCTCGTTGACTTGCAGCACGGTTACCGTTCCCGATACCTCGTTGGCAACGAGAACCAGAGGCCAGCCTGTCGGGCTGTCGGCCCCGGGGATGACACAAATTCCCTCCGCGCCTCGGTCGCCGTCTAGCAAAGGTGCCTCCACAGAGGTTTTGCTTCTGTTGTTGAAATAATCCACGAACACCGGGGCGGCGGGGTTGGTGATGTCATACATCATCAAGCCGCCAATGCGTTCAAGCCCAATAAATGCGTAATGCGTATCACCGACTTGCATAACCTTGATATCTTCCGGCTCCGGACCTTTTCTGGTGCTTCTTCCTTCCAAAATGTCGTCCCTGTGGTGAGCATTGAAAACAAGGGGAAGCACTTCGGCGGTGATCCGTTCAAAGTCTGCGCCGCTGTCATAGACCTGCGACATATCAGAAGCGTTCCAAATGGAGAACGACCGGCCGCCCATGATGAATATATCGTCCGGTCTGTTTTTCAGCACATCGTGTTCTTCATTCGCAAGCCACTCTGCACTGCCTACGATTCCCAGTCCGGGGATTTCGCTGCCCGTGCGGATATTCATATTGCGATGACCTTCCCCCCAATCGCTGCGGGAATCGCCCTCGTTGGGAGTCAGGATGTATTGAGTGCCGCCGATGTTGACACTGGCAAGTCCGTCCGGCATATAAACACCGAATACCGGTTCATTCGTTATGTTGATGTTTCCGTCCCGCCTGAAGTCAAGTTCGTTGCCCGGCTTGCTGTGATCTTTGAAGCCCAACCCCTTGATGCTTGTGAACTCCTTCGAGACGAGGTCAAACACCGCAATGGCATTGGCCTCCTGCAAGGAAACGTAGGCCGTCAAGCCGTCTTCGCTGAACGCAATGTACTCCGGCTCTAAATCAACGGAAGGGGTCGTATTTGCTTTCAGCAACACACCATCGTTTACAAGAGTTTCGCGTGCCGACGAGGCATCAAAGGCCTCAAAGCCAACGGTGGACACTTGATCCGGCGTGAGTAAGACCAAATCGCTGCGGCTTTCTGCCCCGTTCAAGTCAATTACGGTGACAGACCCTGGCGGGTCAACTGCTTCCGGATCCACAAAATCTCTGCATTCGCCCTCGTTGGCTGTCATGACATAATTTCCGTCCGGCGTGAACCCGATCATATCGGGTTGGACACCAACTTCAAAATGGGCAACATATTCACCGTCGTAGTCCAGAAATACAATATAACCATTTTCGTAGTATTCCTCGTGCTGCACACAGATGGCAATGGTTTTCAGGCGCGTGTTTACGTCAACGCTGCTGATATCACCCGCTGAAAAGTCGTTGTCTTCTCCCAGCGCGCCGATATCAACGCGCTTGTCGTATTCATATGGGTCGGCAAATCCTTCAGCGATATTCGCAATGGACACAATATCCAGCGATTGATTCTGCCCGTTGACCACATACATTTTTTTGTTGTCTTTATTATAGGTCACAATCTCGGCTATGCCGCCGTCCGCATTCTGCATCCCGGTGTTATAGCTACCTAAGTGGGTGAGCTTTTTGCCGTAGGTGTCGGGTAAGGCAGACTTGATTTCAAATGTCTTGCGTGCCGAACGGGAATAGCCGCTTCCTTTTCTGGCCGTGACGATAACCGTTGCCTCTGTTCCCACATTGACGTTATCAATATAGAAAACATTGTAGTGTACGCCTTCGGACAGCGTTTCCGTTTCGTCTGTAACGGCAATCTGCGGCTCAAGCGGTGCACCTATGAAAGATTGAGCGGGAATCACAGAGATCATATCCTCGGTGAGCGGCTTTCCGGTAATGGCATTGCCGATGATTTCGATGTCATTGATAGAGGTGTTTCCGTTTCTTGTCAAATCGGTCAAACCATCGAAATATACTCTCAAATACACCTCGTCTTGATCTTCCATATCTTCAGGAAGCAAAAACGCATCGAACGTTTGCTCTAGAATTTCATAGGTGTTGGCACCGGCTCTGATTGGATTGACCTCGGATTCATCTATCCCGGTAAAGCCGCCCTCTGCACCCACGCGATAGGCAAGCCGGAACGCATCCGGACCGCTGGCGGTAGATTTTTGTGTGCAGGAAAATCGTATTTCCTCATATCCGGTTGTTTTGAATTTAATCTCAAACGCAGATGCTTTGTCAATCCCGAATACGCTGGCAGCCTGCCAGTCCGTTGAGTTCGGCGTCAAAGAGCTATTGTTGAAAACGATGGGCGTTCTGTCGTTGCCGGCATAACCGATGAGAACCTGTTCATTATTGTCCCATGCCGTCAAGCGAAAATCATTCTCATAAATGCCCGAAGCCGCGGCAAAATAGGAGTTTTCAGGGACATTGTATTCAGCCATAGAGTTGCTTTCGGTATAAACCAGCCCCATCAAGACAATATCGTATTCGCCGCCACTTGTCTCATCACCGATGATTTCGATATCATTGATGGAGGTGTTGCCGTTCTGTCTGTTGCTCATCTCGCTGTCTACCATATATACCCTGAGGTATACTTTTTCCGCTCCTTCCATGGCCGGCGGAAGTGCAAACCCGGTGTAGGATGGTCGAAGGTCGGAATACGCATTAACAGCGGCTTCTTTAGGGGCATCCATTTCGGATGCATCTATTGGGATATAGGGACCTTCCGGACCGTCTAGGCTGTAAGCGAGCTGAAAACGCTCAGGACCGCTGCCGGTGGATTTTTGCGAGCAGGAAAACCGTATGTTTTCATGATCGGATGTTTTGAATTCAATCTGAAACGCACTGGCGGTATTTATGTCAACATCAGCGTCTACTGCCGCCGAACCTACTGACCGCCAACCGCCCGGAATGGAACCGTTGTTAAAAACGACAGGGGTCCTCAAGTCGGAATCATTGGAGGAACCAATCAAACGCGGTTCATTTCCGCTCCATGCGGTCAGCTTTGAATCCGCTTGATATAACCCGGAGGTTGCGGTAAAATGGGATTTTGCGGGGTTGTTTTTAGCAGGGGCATTGTCATAGATTGCAGCAGCGTTGGTCTCTGAGCGACCCAGTACTGCTAGTGAAACGTCATCGCCAATTTCGGACGCTTCGGTTTGAAGCACCCCGGCCGGGAATAGACCCACCAGCATGATGGCTACCAGGAGCAGGGAGCTTAAGCGTTTTCCTCTGTGTTTGTTTTGCGGCATAATAAAACCCTCCTAATTTTAATATATATACAATCATAAACAGCGTTTGTAAAATCCAAAAGCAGATACAGGTAAAATACTAGTAAAAGTTTTGCAAGGCAATCATATGGGCAAAAAATATCCTAATACCCCTTGATATTACAAATTTAAGTTGTTCCGCTTCTTTTTATTTAAGCCATATCATTGTACTGTATACATTTTAAATTTTATTTTTAAGCTGCAACTATCAAAATTGATGCCAGCTGCGTTTACAATGACAATCGAGGGACTTTAATGGATTTCAAAAATCTATTCTTGTTTCCTAAAAATGATTGTGTTTTCATCTCAGATATGGTATAATCTTTTTATATAACCCGATTCCAACATGGGTCATATTAATTTACGGGGAAATTTAATACCTTTTACTTTACTTTCCATTCATAAGGAATGATAAATAACCGAAACTTTATAACAAGACCGGAATGTTTCGCTTTCTTCAAACAAGGCGAAACCTTCCATGAAAGAAGACGAAAGCGGTTTATTTATGAAAATTATCAAATATGAATGGCGAAGATTTGAAAAAACCGGGGAAATAAGCGACTATTTGCGTTATAAGCAAAGCATATATAGAAATCGTGAGTCCGCCCTGACAGATATATCCCACAGTAATGTTTCAAACACATTAAAGGAGCAAGATTTGGACGATGACGGTCAAGACTACCGGATTGATCCTTAAACAACGCAATTTAGGTGAATCCGATCGGGTTTTTACGGTTCTTTCCGAAAATTTCGGGATCATCGAGGCGATCGCCGGCAATATTAACCGGCTCAAAAACAACCCGGCCGCCAGTATAATACAGTTTGGATATTATGATTTCGAATTGTTTTCAGGCAAGCAGCGTTACTATATAAAGACACCGCGGCTTATCGAGGGTTTTATCAGTTTGTCCGAAGATCTGAGGTTTGTCGCGCTTGCGGGTTATTTTTGCGAATTGCTTATAACCCTTACCGTACCTGCACAAGGAGCGAAAGAGTTTTTACGCCTTGCGCTCAACACCCTCCATTATCTGAGCACGGGAAAAAAGCCGCCCGAACCCTTAAAATCAATATTCGAGCTGCGAGCGGTTTCTTTGGGCGGATTCCAACCGGATTTAGTGGGGTGTACATATTGCCGTAAATACGAAAGCGACGGATTCCGGTTCAGCTTTCCGGATGGTTCGCTTTGTTGTTCCGATTGCGAACCGTCCGGTGAACGAGCGCAAAGTGAACAAGTAATCCTGACAATGCCAATTCTTTCCGTGATGCGGCATATAGTTTACAGCGAGCTGGAAAAACTTTTCACTATCCCGAAAATCACACCCGGCGAAATGAAAACTTTAAACAAAATAACCCAGCAATATACGTTATTGCACACACTGGGAGAGTTTAATTCCCTGAATATGTACAACGAAATAAGCTGAGTCCAGACCGGAAAATTTAATTATTGCAAACAAAAGAGGTTTAATAAAAAACACTAAGAAAGGAATCGAGCCGGCACGCCTTAAAGAAACTTTATGTATACGAGGGTGCGAGGCGAGTATTATGAATAATAACGATACTAAAGTGAAATGCTTCCAATGCAAATATTTTTCTATCGTTTGGGAAAAACAGAATTCCAAAGTATGCAAACGTTTCGGGTTCAAATCCAGTGTTTTGCCCTCAATCGCCGTATATCAATCCACAGGGACTGTCTGTTTGGGGTTTGAACCCAAGGAGCAGAACGCAAAAAAAGCGAATGGAGGCAGAACCGATGCGCAATACAGACCAGGAAGAAAAAACAATAAAAACACTACAGCTTGACAAAATACTGCATCAATTATCTGCTCTTACCTGCTGCGAGGATGCGGCAAGAATGGCGCTCGAAATCAAACCGGTTACGGATGCCGGAAACGCTGAAGCTCAATTACAAAAAACCGACGATGCGTTCACTCTTTGCGCACGGTACGGCAACCCGTATTTTATCAGGTTCGACGATTTGCGCCCCGACATCAAACGAGCAAGCGCCGGGGCGGTATTGTCAGGCCGTGAATTGCTGAATATTTCCGCAGTTTTGGAACAAGTGAAAATGCTCAAAAACTGGAAGAAACAGGGTGAAGGAACAAAAACCTCACTCTGCGGCTACTTTGATAATTTGGTTTTATTTACCGAAACCTATAATGCAATACGCTCGGCTATAATATCCGAGGACGAAATTGACGACAACGCCAGCGAACAGCTTGCTTCGATTCGCCGAAAAATCACCCGGGCGGAAAGCCGGGTCAGAGAATTGCTTGAAAAGATGACACGGTCGGCATCAACCCAAAAATATCTGATGGAACCTATCGTTACAATGCGCGAAGGCCGGTTTGTAGTACCTGTAAAATCCGAATACCGCGTAAATGTCCCCGGATTAGTCCACGATTCATCGTCCAGCGGAGCGACTTTGTTTATCGAACCGACGGCGGTGGTGGAAGCAAACAACGAAATCCGAATATTGCACAAAGAGGAGCAAAGCGAAATTCAGCGGATCCTCGCGGAGCTTTCCGCTATGTGCGCAGATAACGCAGAGGGGATAATTAACAATTATTCGCTGGTTCTGATGCTCAATCTATATTTCGCTAAAGCCTATCTTGCCGAAAAACATAATGCGGCAAAACCCGTTATTTCCAAAAAAAACCGGATAGAATTAAAAAAGGCACGGCATCCGCTGATCAATCCGGCGGAGGTTGTTCCTATTGATATTTCGCTGGGCGGCAGGTTTTGGGGAATGATTATAACAGGGCCGAATACCGGCGGGAAAACCGTTACGCTCAAAACTTTGGGATTGTTGACCCTAATGGCGCAATGCGGGTTGCTGATTCCGGCAGCGGAGGGTAGCGAGGTTGTTGTATTCAATAACATTCTAGCGGATATTGGGGACGAACAGAGTATAGAACAAAATCTTTCCACTTTTTCGGCGCATATTACCAATATAATCGAAATAATGAAAGTTGCCGACGGAAGTTCACTTGTATTGCTGGATGAGCTGGGTTCGGGAACCGATCCGACCGAGGGTGCCGCTCTTGCTATTGCTATTATTGAAGAACTAAAGCGCAAAGGATGCTTGATGTCCGCCACAACACATTATGCAGAATTGAAAATGTACGCTTTAAATTCCGCCGGGATAGAAAACGCAAGCTGTGAATTCGATATTGCATCGTTAAAACCCACATATCGTCTATTGATCGGCGCACCCGGGCGATCTAACGCTTTTGCCATATCTCAAAGATTAGGCATGGAACAAGATGTATTGAAAAAAGCAAAAGAATTTATTTCCAGTGAAAGCCGGCAATTCGACGATGTTGTACAAAACCTTGAACAATCACGGCAAAGTTATGAAAAAGAGTTGTCCGAAATCAAACGTAAAAATCAAGAAATTGAAAAGATGAAGAACGAAATTGCGGTGCTTAAATCAACTATCGAAAAGGATAAAGAGCGCGCGCTTTCCGGTGCGGACGAAAAGGCACGGCGAATTATTCAGACCGTGCAGGCTCAGGCTAACGCCATAATCGACGAACTGGAAGATATACGAAAACAAAAAGATAAGCCTAACTTCGAACTGCTTGCGGCAGCCGCAAAAAACCAACTTAAAGGTAAAATAGACAAATTGTATGACGAAGCCGCTGTAAAAAAGCAAACATCCGGCGAAAATTATGCTCTGCCGCGTCCTTTAAAGATAGGCGATGAAGTTTTGATTGCCGATATAAACCAAAAAGGAGTGGTACTTTCATTGCGGGACAATGCCGGATTTTGCCGCATACAGGCCGGGATAATGAAAATCAAAACCGAAGAAAAAAAACTTAGGCTTATCGAAAAACCGACCTTGAAAAAACAAAGCGGGTTTGTTCAAAAACAAATGGTGTCCGCGGCTGAAAAAAGTATAGCCGGTGACCTTGACCTGAGAGGGCAAAGTTCGGAAGAGGCACTGCTTGATCTTGATAGATATATCGACAGCTGCGTAACATCGGGCATCAGCCAGATTCATATTATACACGGCAAGGGCACAGGGACTCTGCGTTCTGCGGTAAGCCGGCATTTAAAGAGCCACCCGTCCATAAAATCCCATCGTCTGGGCAGATACGGAGAAGGCGAGAACGGCGTAACCGTCGCAGAAATAAAGTGACTTTTGAATTTTAATTTTAAATAAATATCAGGCATAAATAATTCCCGGTTCAAATATGATGTATATATGAAATATATCGTCATGCGCCCTAACAGAGTAATGTTTATAGCCGTTGCGGGGTTATGTATCATAGTAGCCTCTATTTTTTTGCCGCTTTCGGATGAGTCTCCTGCCGGCATATCTTCACGCAGAATTCCAATATACAATGTCGATACATCGGAAAAGAAGATCGCGGTCACATTTGATGTTGCCTGGGGGAATTCGGATTTGGCGGAAATACTTGATATTCTTGCAAACAATAATGCGTTATCAACATTCTTCGTGACAGGTGAATGGGTGAAAAAATACCCGGAAGATCTGAAAAAAATATCAAGCCTTGGGCATGACGTTCAAAATCACTCGGACGCACATCCTCATGTCACACAGATAAACAGACAGGCACTGAGAACGGATACGCTCGCTTGCAACGAAAAAATAAATGCGCTATTGGGGAAAAAGGCAAAATATTACCGCGCCCCATACGGCGAATATGATAACAACATGATGGGTGTCATTGAAGACGAACTGGGTATGCGTGTTATCCAATGGAACATTGATTCCAGGGATTGGCAGCCGTCCGCAACAATAGATTCCATAGTCCGTTATGTAACCGCAAATACTAAAAACGGCGATATTGCCTTGTTTCATGTTGATGCGAAACCCGGCCACACCGCCGATGCGCTGGATATAATCCTGAAAAAGCTTATACAAGACGGTTATGAGTTCGCCTTACTGGACGATTTGATTATTCAAAAGGATTATTATATAGATCATGCGGGGGTACAGAGAAAAAAACGGAAAAGGATCAACAGCTAACCCTGTCGATTTCCTTTTTTAATCGTTTTATAATGCGTTTTTCGAGTCGTGATATGTAGGATTGCGAAATCCCGATCAGATCTGCGACTTCTTTTTGCGTATGCTCTATTCCGTCCGCAAGTCCAAACCTCATTTCCATTATCATACGTTCTCTCGGCAGGAGCTTTTGCACACAGGATATAAGCAGCTCACGTTCCGCTTCGGTTTCCACGCCGCGTCCCACGCAATCATTATCCGTGCCTAATATGTCCGAAAGGAGGAGTTCATTGCCGTCCCAATCCATATTCAAAGATTCATCAAGGGATATATCGTTCTTAAATTGCGTGATTTTACGCAAATACATTAATATTTCGTTTTCTATACAGCGCGATGCGTAGGTAGCCAGTTTAATGTTTTTCGCCGGTCTGAACGTGTTTACCGCTTTAATCAGACCTATCGTGCCGATGGAAACCAGGTCCTCCACCCCAACACCCGTGCTTTCAAACTTTTTGGCGATATAAACAACCAGCCGCAAATTATGGATTATCAACGTGTCTTTCGCGCCTTTGTCATCACAGGCAAGCTTTTGGAATATGACGGCTTCCTCCTCCCTGCTAAGCGGCGGCGGCAAAGTTTCAGGACCGTTCACATACTCGACCGGCGGTAAAAAACCTAACTTATCCAATACATTCCAAATTTTTAGCATCAACATTTTTTTCACGGTTATCATTTTGTCCTTACTCCTTTTATCTCTAGGTAATTTTTTTGCAGGTGCTTTTTTTCGGTCTCCCGGTTTTTGTGTGCGGCGTTTAAAATAATAGAATATTCCCCGCTTGATAATTTTTTTTGCGTTACCCCCACCAACACTTCGTGTTCCACAAAATTTATTTGAAATTTGTCGGGTTTAAACGCTGCAAGCAATCCGCCGCTTCCTATTGTACCGTAAGGTATAAGCCGTATTTTTGCACGAAATTTGTTGTCCTTTGTTTTGTCTGGAACGTTGTCCGTGCCGTAAATACTGCTTGCTGCGGGAAGTCCGGCCGCTCCCGAGCGAAAAAACTCATGCAGTTCATCATGGATTAATTCTTGTACTGCATCGAATTCGGCGATAACTACGGGTAACCCTGTAAAAACGTCGCTAAGCCGGTTGCCGGTATCCAAAAATCCGTTAAGGAGAACTGTTTTTCCGTCAAGTTCTATTTCTGTTTGCACAATGTCGCCGGAATCGCTTTTGCCGGACATCAATCTTTTTGCGCCGGTAATCAGCAGATAAACGGCTATTGTTGAAACGGCGAGAGTCAATGACGAAATATTGAAATAAACAAACGCATTGTTGTATTGCATTCCCGAAGGTGCCGCAAAGAACCATATCGCAAACATTACACCTGCATAAATAAAGTTAACCGCAAAAAAACATAATACGCGGCGAACGAAAACCGCAAACGAACAATAACCGAAAGATATAAGGACCAGCAAAAGCGCCAGCGGAATTTTTATTGCGGTGGACAGCAAAAAATTTAATGGCGGCAAAAAGATCAGCAATGAAGACAAAGCCCCGGTAAACGCACTTAATATTAATCTTTTCCGCCGTGCTGCGATCCCCGTCAGTTTTGCCGTAGTAAGAAGCAGGAAATAATTCACAAACAGGTTTACGGCAATCAAAATATCTATGTATATCATCACAAGTAATTATACATACAAAGGATATAGAAAATTGTCCATTTTTGTCCAAGCAAAAAATGAATATCTTCCGAAAGGGAACCTCTTTTTTTCTCGGCAGATTTCGTTTGCCGAAAAACACGGATCAGAAAAACGGACAGCTGTAAATACAATCAAAAACGGGAATATAAGAAATATTTTTCTTTACAATTCTCGCTGTATATTGTATACTGATTATCACAATCATCGGAGGTGAATATTTTGCCGCGAATAGATTTTGAAAATGAGAATCAACGGAACGCGTTTCGTCATACGGCATCGCATATACTTGCACAGGCTGTAAAACGGCTTTATCCGCAGGCTAAATTGGCGATAGGCCCGGCAATAGAGAACGGATTTTATTATGATTTTGACACAGAAGCCCCGTTCAATGAGCAGGATTTAAAAGCTATAAAAGCCGAAATGCGAAAAATCGTAAAAGAAAACCTGCCTCTGGAACGATTCGAATTGCCGCGCGAACAGGCGATAAAGCTTATGCAGGATAAGGGCGAGCCGTATAAAGCTCAGCTCATTAGCGAACTTCCGGAAGACAGCACGATTTCTTTTTATAAGCAGGGCGATTTTATAGATCTTTGTGCGGGGCCTCACGTCCTGTCCACGGGAATGGTTCAGGCTTTGGAACTTTTATCCTGCACGGGGGCGTATTGGAAAGGTGATGCCTGCAATAAGGTATTACAGCGTATCTATGGCACGGCGTTTCCCGAACCCAAAATGCTCACCGAACACCTGGCACTGCTGGAGGAAGCGAAAAAACGCGACCACCGGAAGCTGGGAAGAGAACTGGATTTGTTCGATATTTACGAGCAGGGACCGGGATTCCCGTTCTTTTTGCCTAAAGGTATGATCCTGCGGAATCTGCTGGAGGAATTCTGGCGCACAGAACACCTGAAACGCGGTTATCAGGAAATTATGTCGCCGATGATGCTAGACGAAGAACTTTGGCATCATTCCGGGCATTGGGATCATTATAAGGATAATATGTATTTTACCAAGGTTGACGGCGGCGACTATGCTATCAAGCCCATGAATTGCCCCGGATGTATGATCGCATACAAACGCAGAATGCATTCCTACCGTGATTTTCCGCAACGGATCGCTGAAATGGGGTTTGTGCATCGTCATGAACTGTCAGGCACGCTTCACGGACTTATGCGGGTTCGCTGTTTTACTCAGGACGATGCTCATATTTTTATGACGCCCGACCAAATAGAGAGTGAAGTCATAGGTGTAATCGAACTCATCGACTATATTTACAACCTGTTCGGTTTTGAATATCATATGGAGCTTTCCACCCGTCCTGAAAAAGCGATGGGTACAAAGGAGCAATGGGAAATTTCTACCAACGCGTTGGCGAACGCGCTATCCAAAAGTAATCGTGAATACAAACTCAATGAGGGTGACGGTGCTTTTTACGGTCCTAAAATAGATTTCCATCTTAGGGATTCATTAAAACGCACCTGGCAATGCGGCACGATCCAGCTTGACTTTCAAATGCCCGAAAGATTTGATTTAACCTATGTAGACTCCTCGGGAGAAAAACTGCGTCCAGTTATGCTCCATCGTGCTGTTTTGGGCAGCATTGAAAGATTTATTGCGATTTTAACCGAACATTTTGCGGGTGCTTTCCCCGTGTGGCTGTCCCCCGAACAAGTGCGGATACTGCCTATAACCGGTGAACACCTGAAATATGCGGAAGAAGTATGCGCGGCTTTGACGGATGCGGGATTTAGAGCGCATACCGACGAGCGCAATGAAAAAACAGGCTTCAAAATCCGGGAGGCACAATTAGCGAAAGTGCCTTATATGATAATTTTGGGCGACCGGGAAACACAGTCAAAGACCATTTCGGTTCGCGACCGGCGGGATGGAAAAACTACCGAAATGAACCTGGAAGATCTTATAACAAAGTTAACAAAATTAACAAACGAAAAATCTGCGCTGTAAAAATTAATAAAATTTCCATAAATAAATAAAAGCGTTATGTTAAACTTGTGATAATACCTTAATAATACCCCAATAATACCCTAAAAATAAATCAACAACACAATAGTAGGAGTGATTTTTTGAAACTTATAGTTTTTGTGCTCAGCCAGGTGGATAAGCTTGACGAGCTAATGCTGGCGTTTTCAAAAGCGAACATAAGAGGATCCACCATCATCCACAGCACGGGTATGGCAAAATCCCTCATTGGCGCAGGCGGCTCTATGATGTCCTATCTGCGTACAATTCTTGATCCGCAGAACACAGAAAGCCGTACAGTTCTTACAGCCTGCTCGGACGAACAGGTTCAAACGATCAAGGATGTAATATCCAAGGTTATCGGACCTTTAGATGTTCCGGGTTCGGGTGTGCTTTTGGTGCTGCCGTTAGACGGATCTGACGGGATAACAATATCCAAATAGAATTCTTTTAAAAAGGACATAAAGGGCGTAAAGGGCGTTAGAAAAGATTCGTTCGTTTTCAGATACGGTGGATTTTCTATGCCCTTTCTATTCTTTTTCGGTACCTTCTATGTTCCTTTAGTAAATTGTCTGTTGGGTTTTAAACGATTTATTACGAATAAAATACGGTTTTTCAATAAAAGGCAACCCCTGATGACCTTGCTTTGCGGTGGATTTTTAAAAGCGCAAAGCGGCGATTTTCGGGAAACTGCCGGAAATAAGGAGCGTATAAAGTTTATGTTATATCCAAAAAAATCCGAGGTTCTGACCAAAGAAAGATTTATCAACCCAACCAGCGAATATCGGGGCACACCTTTTTGGTCGTGGAATTGCAAGCTGGACAGCGAAACCGTGCTTGAACAAATAGATATGTTTAAGCAAATGGGATTCGGCGGATTTCATATGCATGTTCGGACAGGGCTGGATACTGAATATCTGGGCGATGAATTCATGGAACACATCAAGCTGTGCAACGAAAAAGCAAAGCAGGAAAAGATGCTGGCATGGCTTTATGACGAGGATCGCTGGCCGTCGGGAGCCGCAGGCGGAATTGTTACCAAAAATTTAAAATACCGGGAAAGGTTCCTCTTGTTTTCACCCGTGCGGCGCGACGAATTCGAACCGGACAAAAAAGTCTTTGACGAAAAGATCAATGCCGGAGAAAAACCCAAAGGTTATTATTTGTCATTGTATAAGGTCGAGCTTAACAACGGGTACTTAACGTCATACTCCCGTTTAACGGATAGCCCGGGCAAACCTGTATCCGGCATCCCCGACCCCGGCGAAGACGAAATTTGGTATGCCTATGTAGAACTATCCGGGGAAGGCGATTGGTTCAACGGCCAAACCTATGTGAACACTCTGGATAAAGCTGCGATCGACGAATTCATCCGCGTTACATACGATAAATATTATGAGGTCCTGGGCAAAGATTTTTCGGGTTCCGTACCTGCGATATTCACGGACGAGCCGCAGTTTACCCGCAAACGCACCCTGGACCGTGCCGATGAACGCAACGCCGTTATAATGCCTTTCACCGATGACTTCCCCGACACTTTCAAGGCTGAATACGGATATGACCTTATGGAAAAACTTCCGGAATTGTTTTGGGAACTTCCGGAAGAATATTCGCAGGCGCGGTATCACTATCACGACCATGTGTGCGACCGTTTTGTTCAGGCTTTCGCAAAAAATGTCGGCGGCTGGTGCGATGAACACAACATAGCATTGACCGGACACATGATGGAAGAACCCAGCCTTGAATCCCAAACTGCGTGTCTTGGCGAGGCTATGCGTTCATATCCGCATTTTAAACTTCCCGGCATTGATATGCTGTGTGACAGACGTGAATTTTCTACCGCGAAACAAGCTCAGAGCGCGGCGAATCAATACGGATACGAAGGTGTACTGAGCGAACTGTACGGTGTGACCAACTGGGATTTTGATTTTAAGGCGCACAAGCTTCAGGGGGATTGGCAAACGGCGCTGGGAGTCACCATACGGGTTCCGCATCTGAGTTTAATGTCGATGCGCGGCGAATCCAAACGCGACTACCCCGCTTCCATTCATTATCAGTCACCGTGGTATAAAGAATATTCATTGATAGAAAATCATTATGCCCGGCTCGCCTCGGTCTTGACCCGCGGAAAGTGTGCCGTCAAAGTCGGGGTCATTCATCCCGTCGAATCCTACTGGTTATTGTGGGGACCGAAACAACAGACCCACGATAAACGGGAAAAAGCGGAACATGATTTTAGCAATTTGCTGGATTGGCTTTTGTACGGACTTATAGATTTTGATTTTATCAGCGAGTCCCTGCTTCCCGATCAAACGAAGGGGGGAAACCCGCTTAAAGTCGGTAAGATGGAGTATGATGTTATAATTGTACCGCCATGTTTGACATTAAGAAAGTCTACAGCGAAAATTTTATGTGAATTTACAGCAAAAGGCGGAGATGTTCTCTTTTTGGGAAATGCACCCGAAATGTTGGATGCCGTTCCGGATAACGGGGCGCAATCACTTTACAACTCCGGGCGTCAAGCATACTTTGATAAGGTTTCGGTGTTGAATGCGATGAAGAAATACCGGCAGGTCGATATTTTTGACCGGTCAGGCGTTCGCACCCGTCATCTTATCCATCAGCTTCGCGAAGAGGTCAACGGCGACAAATGGCTGTTCATCTGCCATGTGCATCGCAGACAAAACGATTTTGAACACGGCGAGAATATAAAAATTGTGGTCTGCGGCGAATATGTACCCGTACTTTATAATACTGTAACGGGTGAAATTACCCGGGCGGAATATAAGCATATCGGCGGAAACACCGAAATAGAACGGCATTTCTACGCTGAGGACAGTTTGTTGTTCCGTCTTGTGAAAAACAATACAGTGTCTATTCCCGAAACCGGCGCTGTTCCGGAAGAAAAAAACAAAAACTCCGGCAAAACATGGATTTCACAATCCCCGGACGGATTCGCGTTATGTGAGAAGAATACATTGCTGCTCGATGTCGCCGAATATTCCCTTAACGGCAGCGAATACTCCGCACCCGAAGAAATACTGCGGCTGGATAATCATGTGCGTGAAAAACTGGGTTATCCGCTGCGGCGGGATCGCGTTTTACAACCGTGGGTAATAGAACAAAAATCCATACCTACCGACATATTGCGACTGCGATATAGTATAGAAAGCGAAATTGCGTGCGACGGAATCGAATTAGCGCTGGAAATTCAACAGGGACAAAAGATACAATTCAACGGAACGGATGTCAAGGTTGCGCCTATCGGATTCTTCACAGATAAATTCATACAAACCGTAGCTTTGCCCGAGCTGGTAAAAGGCAGAAATGAACTTGTGCTTGAAATGCCGTTCGGAAAGAAAACCGATGTCGAGTGGTGCTACCTTTTGGGTAATTTCGGCGTAAAGGTTGCGGGAAGCAAAAAAACCATAATCGGATTTCCCGAAAAATTGGAATACGGGGATATTGTACACCAGGGAATGCCGTTCTATGGCGGAAGTTTGGTTTACAGCTTTACCTTTGTTTCCGACGGGAAAAATCGTGCAGAACTTTTTATTCCCAGATTTTGCGGACCGGTTCTGTCGGTCACCGTTAACGGGAAGCATTTGGGGCGTATCGCTTTTTCGCCGCATAACCTTGATTTGGGGATTCTGGAAAAGGGATCTCATAAAATCGAGGTCACATTGTTTGGAAATCGCTTTAATGCTTTCGGCTGTGTGCATAACAGTCATAGCGAAAATCGGAATTGTGACCCGAACAGCTGGCGTACCGACGGAAGTAATTTCGCATACCAATACCAGCTAAGGCCTTTCGGGATTTTACAGAACCCGGAAATTAGGATAATTTAACCGGTTTTATTTTTGACAAGTCCGGTTTACCATACCTGTATACCCATACACCCGTATACCCGTACACCCGTACACCGGGACACCTTAACACCGGGACAAATTAGGAAACCGGGAGGAAAATTGATGATTTTGACCGTGGATATAGGCAACACAAATATGGAGTTCGGGGTTTTTAAAGATCAGGATCTTATCGCAAATTTTCGGCTGAATACCAATCGGGACATAACCTCGGACGAAATAGGTTTGATGGTATGCCAATTTTTCGCCATAAAG
Organism: Oscillospiraceae bacterium; assembly: GCA_009778115.1. Classification (GTDB taxonomy): domain Bacteria; phylum Bacillota; class Clostridia; order Oscillospirales; family Ruminococcaceae; genus WRME01. Next base: position 22,102 of record WRKL01000014.1, read on the forward strand.
GGTGTCGACCGCACCGGGATCAAGGATGTCGTTGTGAGTTCGGTAGTTCCGCAGGTCATGTATTCTGCATCGGCAGCTTTTAAAAAATATTTCGGCAAACTGCCTTTGATCGCCGGTAATGATCTGAAAATAAAAATACCCAACCTATATGATAACCCCGGAGAAGTCGGGGCGGATAGGCTGGTTAATTCTTACGCATCGCTGCTCCTTTATGGTGCGCCTTTGGTAATCGTAGATTTTGGAACAGCAACTACTTTTGATGCGGTGAGCAAGGACGGCAAATATTTGGGAGGAGCTATTTATCCCGGAATAAAACTTTCGATTTCCGCGCTGGTCGATAAAGCATCTAAACTGCCCTTAATCGAATTAAAAATACCCGAAAAAGCAATCGGGACAAACACGGCGGAAAGTATGCAGGCGGGAACGATTTACGGTTATGCGGGCGCAATCAGGATGATTACGGAAATGATCTCCCGGGAAATCGTTTCCCGGGAAATTGTTTCCGGGGAAATTGTTTCCCGGGAAACGGAAATAAGCACCGAAAATGTGAAAATTATCGCCACCGGAGGGCTTTCTCAAATGATACAGGACGCTACACCCGGATTATTTCACGAAGTGAATAAATCTCTCACACTTCAAGGGTTAAACCGGATATACAGAGATTATATTAATGGGGTGTAAAAAAACAAAAACCGCAAAAATATTTTTTGCGAACGGCTTCTTAAACACCCCTCCTATTAATGCCAACTGGAAATGCAGGCGTTTATTTTTTAGTTGGTGCTAGGAAAGATTAGTAATATGGAAAATAAAAATTGGATCAAACTGGCAGTTTCCAGCATAAAGACGATAATTCTTGCCAAATTAATGTGCTTATTCCTTTTTATAGCGGTTCTGATTTTTTTCGAACATCTGGCAGTGCGTATAACCGTACAGATTTTAATGACGTTTATCTACCTTGCTTTACCCTACTCTTCTATGCGAAAAGAAGGTGCGCACGATCGTAATTTTGTGAATCTGGGCAGAATAGCCGAAGACCTGTACAAGCCTGCAAAAGCGGGGCTTGCGCTTGTCTCACCGTATATGTTGAGCTGGATATTACTTATCGTATTTCAGATAACCGGGTTTTTTCCCGCTTATTACGGGATATTCAAGCTGGTAAATATTCAATATCTCCCTTTTTACCTAATGATTGAATCGTCGCCCGTTTTGTCCGAAAATTCTATTTTTACCATGATAATTATGTTATTACCCTCTATACTGCTTCCCGTCATTTCTTTTTTCGGATATTATTTTGGATACAAAGATATTTGGCCCGGGCAAAAATTATTATACCGAAAGAAATCCGGGTAATTCTTCAATGTCAAATACGGGACCGTCTTTGCAGACATGAGCATAATATTCACCGTTTTTTACAGTTTTAGCTTTGCACGCACATACCAAACACGCTCCGACACCGCAAGCCATACGCTGCTCAAGTGACAGCTGCGCAGGAATATTATTTTTTTTCGCAAAATTTATAATAGCATTCAGCATCGGGACCGGCCCGCAGGCATAAATTATATCAGGAACCGGATGGCTTTCACTCAAATGTTTAAGCTTGTCCGTTACGTTTCCGTAGAAAAATTCAGATTTCTCGTCTGTGGTTATATAAACATCTGCACTTTTGGTAAATTCGTCTCTCAATATTACAGATCGTTTATTGCTGAACCCTAAAATCGCAACCGGATTTTTCAGGTGTTTAGTCAGCTCCAGCAAGGGCGGCACACCTATTCCGCCACCGATGACACAGGGGTTTTTATATTTTGTGTCTATTTTAAAACCTTTTCCTAACGGAGCGATAATATCCAAATAATCTCCCGGAGCTGTTTCGGACAAAGCGTGGGTTCCGTCGCCCTTTATTTCAAAAACTATGCGGATTGATCCCTGTAAAGCATTGTGGTTGTCACCCTTTTTTGCCTCGCAAATCGAAATAGGACGGCGCAGCATAAAGTTTCCCGGAACGGCGATGTGCGCAAATTGTCCGGGCTTTATAGGCTCAACAGGCTGTGCGCAGGATGCGGCTTCAGGACATTCCAGCCAAAAACTAAAAATACCGGGAGCTATTTCGGATTTTTCGATAACGCGATACTTTCCAACTTTTATGACAAACATCTCCTAAAAACAATTAAAACAATAAATTTAAATTTTAATGTATACATTCAAAATTGCGGCGCATAATAATAACGCGTTGTAAAAAAGGTGTAAATGAAAAACTTTTTATGATAAACTTTTTTATCAGCGCAGACCGTTTGATATTATTATCAAACGGTCAACTTATTTTAAAAGCATTTCAAGTTATTAATTTTTCAAAATCCAGCTTATTCCGATGTAACGGTTCCTGCAGCAGTTTATACTCTATTGAGTCTATCAACGCGTTAAGACTTGCATTAATTATATCGGTGGAAACCCCGACTGTCGTCCAAACATCTTCACCGTCCGTTGTTTCAATTAACACACGCACCTTTGTCCCCGTACCCTTTGATGTGTCCAAAATCCTCACTTTATAATCTACAAGCCGGACATTTTTTATTTCCGGGAAAAACTTTGTCACCGCACGCCGGAACGCTTTATCTAATGCGTGAACCGGTCCTTCGCCCTCGTCCGCTGTGATAAATGTTTCGCCCCCAACCTTGACTTTGACCGTCGCTACCGATTTGTTTTCCGTGATTTTTCTTTGTTCTGCCTGACGTTGGTCTTCCTGAATTTTTATATTTTGATGTTCTGCCGATTCCCTTGTTCCGGCTTGTTTCAAACCCAGCACATGAAAATCATCCAGCTCAAACCTCGGCTTGAACATCCCCAGTGTTTTTAATACTATTAATTCCAAACTGGCGGTAGCCGCTTCGTACTGATAACCGCAGCGTTCAGACTCTTTTAAAATTTCGATGAGTTTTTCAGTTTCGGGCGAATTTTTCGTTACATCAGGGGCTATGCTGTTTATCTTGCCCAGAATTGAAGCGCGCCCTGCTAATTCGCTTATCAAAATATTACGTTTGTTTCCTACTATGTCGGGAGATATATGTTCGAAAGATTCAGGAATTTTATTTACCCCGTCAGCGTGCATACCGCCTTTGTGCGCAAAAGCGTTTTTTCCGACATACGCCATACCGCCCGGAAGAACGATGTTCGCGCACTCTGCGATATAACGCGTTATGGAGGTTAGCTCGCTCATGTTTTCGCTTGGAATGCAATCATAACCCAGCTTGAGTTGAAAACTTGGAATAAGCGATGAAAGACAGGCATTGCCGCACCGCTCCCCAAAGCCTGCAAACGTACCCTGAACTATTTTTGCGCCTTCATCAACGGCAATAATTGAATTGGCAGCGGCGCATTCCATATCGTTGTGGCAATGTATACCTACAGGAATATCAAGTCTGGATATTACCGTGCGTACTGTTTCTCGAATCTCGCTTGGAAAAGACCCCCCATTGGTGTCGCAAAGGTTAATTGAAATTGCTCCTGCACTTTGAGCCGCCGCGATCGTATCCATCGCATATTCCGGATTCTTTTTATAGCCGTCAAAAAAGTGTTCAGCATCAAAGTGTACCCGTTTGTTCTTGGATACAAAAAATTCTATAGTATCGGTTATCATTTGCAGATTTTCATCTAATGATGCGGCAATAACCTGTTTAACGTGCAAATCCCAGCTCTTGCCGACAATGCAAACATCCTCTGTTCCGGCATTCAGCAGCGCAAGAATGTTTTTATCCTCACCGAGTTTTTTATTGCGCTTCCGTGTTGAACCGAACGCAACGATTTTGGTGTGCTTTAGCTTTAACTCCTTCACCCGTTTAAAAAATTCCAAATCCTTAGGATTGGAACCGGGATTTCCTGCTTCGATATAGTCAATACCGAATCCGTCGAGAACACGAACTATGTTTAATTTGTCCTCCACGGTAAAAGAGATCCCCTCCGCTTGACATCCGTCCCTTAACGTTGAATCATAAATATATATTTTTTGGTTTTTATGTTTCATAATTATCCCTTAAATTATTTCACTTCCCATATATGGTTGTAAAACTTTCGGAACGTTAACGCTTCCGTCTTTGTTTTGGAACTGTTCAAAGATAGCGGGTAAAACACGGCTTGTAGCAAGACCCGAAGCGTTTAGCGTATGCACGGGGCGTATCTTTTTTTCGGCATCTTTGAAGCGGATATTCCCGCGCCGCGCCTGATACTCATAAGCATTAGACACCGAACTGACTTCTTTATATATCCCCATGCTGGGAATCCACACTTCTATATCGTAGGTTTTGCCCATAGCCCATGAACAATCCGCTGCCGCCAGCTTAGAAACCTGATATCGCAGTCCCAATTCGCGCACAAGTCTCTCCGCTTTTTCGACCAATTCCTCGAAGGATTCTTCGGATTTTTCAGGATGCGCGTAATGAAACAATTCTACCTTGTTAAATTGATGACCTCTGATCATGCCCCGCTCCTCTTTGCGGTAACTCCCTGCTTCTTTGCGGTAACAGGGGGTAAGCGCAAAATATTTCAAAGGGAGCTCTTTTTCGTTTAGGATTTCATCGCGATGCAGGTTAACCAATGCTGTTTCGGCGGTCGGCAAGACAAACCATCCCGGGCGGCCGGAATCCTTTTTAGTAGACAGATCCGGCGATTCATTCGCGGAATTTTCTGACTTATCCAGATAAAAAACATCCTCGTGAAATTTCGGAAACTGACCGGCGACAAAGCCGCACTTTTCTCCCAGTATATGCGGCAAAAACAACATCTCATAACCGTCCGCCAAATGTTCGGAAACAAAATAATTCAGCAACGCCCATTCGAGCCGCGCAGCGGCCCCGCGATATATCCAGAATCCGTTACCGCTTAGTTTCGCGCCTCGCTCATAATCAATAAACCCGTTAATTTTCGACAAATCCATATGGTCACGAGCATTAAAATCAAATTTTGACGTTCCCTCGTCAATCGTTTCCCCGGCAACCGTTCCCCCGGAAGCCGTTTCTCTGACAACTCTGATAATTTCGTTGTTTTCTTTTCCGCCGGCACGGACATCTTCCGCAGGAGGATTCGGAAGTTCGCACATAATACTCTCAATATACGAATCCAATTCTCCGATTTCGATCTCTCCAGCCGCTATCTCCGCATCCGTTTCCTTAATCTGTTTTTCGGTTTCAAAGACATTACCGCCTGTTCTTTTTAGCTCCGCAAATTCTCTGCTTAACCGTTTTTTTACGCTCCGCAAATTATCGACGGCTGCGGAAACTTCCCGCCGCCGCGAATCTTTGGACAAAAATTCCGTGAAATCTATTTCATATCCTTTTTTCAACAGAAGTTTTGATATTTCATCCGGATTACTTCTTATTCTTTTTATATCTATCATTTTTTCTTTTTCCTTATAATTAATTTTTGGTAAATCCCCGCGACATATTAAAGCTTTGTTTAACGCGATAACTTTTCTGCAATATCGCGAGCCTCTTCCTTACTGTAAAACGATACGGTGATATGACCCTTGTTACTGCCGCTGTGCTCTATTTTAACTTTTCGTCCCAGTTCGTTCTTGAGTGCGGTTTCTAATTCGATGTAAAAGGTTTCCCCCCCTATAATATTTTGCGGCGGTTGCGGGGCGGTTTCATCCGCGGATAATGTGACGGAGCGGGTATTTTGATTTTTGACAATGTTTTCGGTTTCGCGTACCGAAAGCCCCTCGTCTACGATTTTATTTGCCAAATCAGTCATAATGTCCCGGTTTTTTAGCCCCAACAATGTTCGGGCGTGTCCGGCGGAAATCTTTTCCGACTTCACCAATTCGGACAGTGCTGCCGGAAGATTGAGCAAGCGCAGAGAATTCGCTACCGCTGGCCGGGATTTTCCGACTTTTTGCGATATTTCCTCCTGGCTCATATCAAACGCTGTCATAAGATCCTTATAACCGGATGCTTCCTCGATCGGGTTAAGGTTTTCGCGTTGCAGGTTTTCAACCAACGCTATCTGTGCGGCTTCAAGGTCCCCGATCTCTTTTATGATCACAGGCACTTCCGCAAGACCCAGTTCTTTTGCCGCTCTCCATCTGCGTTCTCCCGCGACGATCTGATATCCGCCGCCGATTTTTGAGCGCACTACAATAGGTTGTAAAATCCCATATGCCCTAATAGATTCCGCAAGTGTCTGCATTGATTCTTCATCGAAATGTTTTCGCGGTTGATTTTTACTCGTTTCAATGTCTTTGATCGGAAGATTTAAGGCGTTTTTAACGTCCGAACCGGCATCCTCAAAAAGCGCGTCCAATCCTTTCCCCAATCCGCGTTTTTTCTTTGACATATCCATTTCCCTTATTTTTTGCAAATAATCCATTCTGTTCCTCCCTAGGTATAACACTGCGTACAAAACCATACCGCAACGTGTTGATATGCAACTCCTTTTGTATACATAACATGTTTTTAATTTATTGCTTGTTTTTTCTTAAAAATTCTTCCGCCATTAATTTATATGCTTTTGTTCCACGTGAAACAGTATCATAATAAATGACAGGCTTACCGAAACTGGGAGATTCCGCTATTCTCACATTACGCGGAATTACGGTAGAAAACACTTTGCCCGGAAAATGCTTTTTCACTTCGGACACAACCTGGTGTGTTAAATTCAACCGCGAATCGTACATGGTGAGAAGCACGCTCTCGATTTCGATATAAGGATTATACGTTCGCTTAACGTTGCGTATGGTTGCTATAAGCTGTGCAAGCCCCTCCAAGGCATAGTATTCGCATTGAACCGGAATAATAACCGAATCGCACGCCGAAAGTGCGTTTAGCGTCAACATTCCCAGCGACGGCGGACAATCAATGATAATGAATTTGTATTTTTCTTTGATCCTAGCGATTTCCGCTTTTAATCTTATAGTGCGATTTTGCATTTCGACAAGTTCCAGTTCTGCCCCGGCAAGATCAATTCCGGCAGGAACTACATCCACATTTTTAAACGCCGAATTAAAAATAGTTTCTTCTATCGGCACTTTCCCGATAAGGACGTGATAGGATGAGTTTTCAATCTGTTTTTTAACAATTCCAAAACCGCTGGTAGTGTTTCCTTGCGGATCCAGGTCAATAATAAGGATTTTGTTTTCCATTGCGCCCAAGCACGCCGTAAGATTGACAGCTGTCGCCGTTTTGCCTACGCCGCCCTTTTGGTTTGCGATCGCAACTACTTTACCCATATCAAATGTCCTGCACCGAGCCGCATAAAAAACCCATGTAAAGCTTTCACTGCGTGTATATCAGCCCGGTTTCCTCCCCGAATACTTTCCACACTAAAAACATTCTCCTGTGAATGTGTTTTTATTCTAGCATTTATTCTTTTTTATGTCAATAAATCGTTATTAAAGTTTTTAAAATAGACCTCCTCGGAAATTAAAACGTGATGTATGAACACAGATGATTTTTCGTCAAACAAGGCAATTTTGACGAGAATATCATGGATATTTGAGGATAAATTAACGCTGTGTGACGGAAAATCTTCCGTTCATACGTTGCGAAGTGGTTTTCGAGGGGGTCTAATATACTTTGTGCCGGCTTTTAGTTTTTGTTTAATTTTAAATAATCCATTCCGTAAAAATAGCCTGTTGAGGATAGGTTTTTCCCTGTCATCTCAACGGAAAGTTTATGATAGCCCGCGCCCAGTTCTATCTCTTGCAAAACGGTTTCGCCAGAATGAGAGACGGAATGATTGTATAAATCAAGGGAGCGGCCCAGCGGCACATCGTCAATATAATGCTGCGCTATGCCGTAATCCGGAGCTTTGGTAAATGCGGCGCAGACACTATATTTTCCGCTCTCCGGGATATTGATGCGCAAATTCATCACCGCATTCGGTCTGTCTGCTGAAAACATTAACTGAGTATGGTTAGTCCAGTTTCCGTTGAAAGAGGTCATATCCTGAGTTTCCGCTTTGGTCATTCCGGATGAATTGATAATAATTATTTTTTCGGCATCATAATACAACGAGGGGTCACTGTAGGGTTTACGATAATATTTTGTTCTTTCCTCCAAAGATACCCGGCGATATGTGTCTAATCCGTTTTTTTCAAGATACCAAAAAATAACGCAAACCTGGTTTGAATATTTATCACGGTGATATTTTTCTATATATCCCTCAAACTTTTCACCAAAAGGGATACTATCCGTTATATGAAAGCGGTTATTCATACGGCTGCCTATCCCCCACATTCCTCCGTTGGTAAAAGGCTGACTGTGATACGGTTTTGCAAAAGGATTCCAGGAACCCCAGGCATATCCGAAATAATCTTCGCTCCCGGTTCCGAACCACGACGGGAACTTTTCACCGTCTATAAAAAATTTTTCGTCGCCCTCACCCCACCACCAATCGGGATGATATTCAGGATCTCCGGTTCCGATTTCTTTATATATGTGCATGGATGTTCCCAAAAAACGTCCTTTCCCCCGGGTGCGAAGCAAAAGGGAATCAGGCCAGCGATCGTTCTTGGGCGGATCCTGTAATCGTATCCATTTTGCGTGAAAACGCAGCAAACCTGCCGCTGTCTGCGGAACCAGCGGTGCGGTGAACAATTGATATGTAATTGAATAAGGTTTGCTGGCGTCATTTTGCAATTTTAATTTTGCTCCGGTTTCAAAGGGCATATACCAATTTGAATAAAGAACACCGTTTTCGGTTACCCCTACCGGGAGTGATTCGCTTTCGCACAACCCTGTGACCGACCCGAAAAATCCGCCTAAAGTCGCCCAAACCGACGGATCGGTTTCGCCGTCCCAATATGCGGATACCGTCAACTCCGCTAACGCATCCCAATCATCGCCGGGATCTTTTAATCCGTTTATTTTTATTCTTATTCCGGTTATCGCACCTGAATCCGCCCTGTCCAGCAAGTTAACACTTCCGCCCGCGGGAACAGTTAAGGTTTTTTCTTCTGATATTTCGCCGACCGTTGGTTTTTTTGCATCCGCTAAGTGGTTTTCGAATTTTTTATTTATTGCAAGAAACGCCTGCTGCTGTTCGGGTGTTAACGGCAGGCGGAACGGCTCCACCGTAGTGTTATCGGGGAATTATATGTAATTAACTTGGAAATACCGCCCCCAATCATCGTAGGTTAAAATTTTACACGATTTATTAAAAGTTATGGGGACGTAACAATTTTTACCGCGGGACGCATCATAACAAAATTGAGAATCACAGAAAGGATGCAGGTCGTTATCAAACAATTCTGCGAAAGGAAAGTCCACTACCGGCGTTTTAGCGCCGTCTATAAATATTTTTATGTGTCCCTGACGGGGTTCAGCCGTCCATATCCGCACAATTGCACCTGCACCGGTAATGTCTGCTAAAATGCATCCTCCGTCTTCATCGCACGGGTTGTCCCGTCCGTCGTCTTCGTTCGCGCCCCAATCAATATAGCGGTCGTTTTCCTCATCATATCTTGATTTCTTCTCATATGATGAACTTTCAAAGCACCGTTCGCCGGTATAAGCGGCGAGACGCTCTAAATTGTTCAAACGGTTTATCATATCCATATAAGTTATATGTGCCATGTTATTTTCAACCCCTTTTCAGATTTGATACTAATCCCATTTTAAAAACCGTTGAAAACGAGTGAGTAGTTTTTTAAGAAAAACGAATAACGAACGAAGTTTG
>WRKL01000015.1 GCA_009778115.1 Oscillospiraceae bacterium
ATCGGCGTGCCGGATTCCGGGCTGGATGCGGCGTTAGGTTACGCCAGGGAATCCGGTGTGGATTTTGATATAGGCTTTATCAGAAACCGTTATGTGACCCGTTCTTTCATTCAGCCCACCCAATTTCAGCGCGATGATGCGGTAAAAATAAAATTGAACACCATCAAACCGGTCGTGGACGGGAAAAGGGTCGTCATGATTGACGATTCTATTGTAAGAGGCACAACCTGCAAGCAAATTGTAAGCCTGTTGCGTGAAGCGGGCGCCAAAGAAGTTCATTTGAGGATAGCTTCGCCGCCTTTTGCACATATGTGTTATTTCGGCGTAGATATAGACAGAGAAGAAAATCTTATTGCGCACAGAATGAACAAGGACGAAATCACCGAATTTACCGGCGTGGACAGCCTGGAATATTTAAGTCTGGAGAGTGTGCATAAAATTGCAAACGGTGCATCCTGCGAATTTTGCGACGGATGTTTTTCGGGAAACTACCCTATAGATACACCCGAAAAAGCTCCGCAGGATAAATTCAGGCAGAAGATAAACCCTCAAATTAAAATTTACAACGGAACGATGTAAATCGGTAAAGGATGGTGAGAAGGATTGGAAGCAAACGGAAGCGAAACATATAAATCTGCGGGAGTAGACGTTACCGCCGGGTATAAAGCGGTTGAGCTTATGAAAGTTCATGCAGCAAAAACATATACTCCCGGCGTGATCCGGGGACTGGGCGGTTTCGGTTCGCTTTTTAAGCTTGATATTTCAGGTAAAAGTGAACCGGTGCTGGTATCGGGTACAGACGGTGTCGGAACCAAGCTAAAACTGGCATTCATAATGGACAGGCATAACACAGTGGGAATCGACTGCGTTGCGATGTGCGCAAACGATATTGTATGTGTCGGTGCGGCTCCGCTGTATTTTATTGATTATATAGCGTGCGGAAAGAACGATCCGGAAAAAATAGCAGGTATTGTGGAAGGCATATCCGCCGGATGCATATCCGCCGGATGCGCTTTGATTGGCGGAGAAACCGCTGAGCACCCGGGTATGATGCCCGAAAACGAGTACGATCTTGCGGGGTTTTGCACAGGCATAGCCGATAAAAAAGACATTATCGACGGCTCAGCTCACAAACCGGGTGATGTTCTTATCGCATTGGCATCCTCAGGAGTTCATTCCAACGGATTTTCACTTATAAGAAAAATATTTGATTTGGATAAAACCTGCGATAAATACTACAGCGAATTGAATGCTGCTCTGGGTGAGGAATTATTGACCCCAACTAAAATTTATGTCAAAGCAATCCTCGGCTTAATGGAAAAAGTTCGGGTATTGTCCGTATCCCATATCACGGGCGGCGGACTATACGAAAATATTCCGCGTTCTCTGCCGGACGGGTTGGGCGTTGTAATTAAAGAAGAAACAATATCAGTCCCGCCGATTTTTGATATTATTATAAAAGAGGGCGGATTGGACAGAAAAGAAATGTACGGAGTATTTAACATGGGTGTAGGCATGGCGGTCGGCGTAAGAGCGCAGGATGTTGATGCAACTCTGGAATGTCTGCAAAAATTTGAAATTGATGCGTATGTTTTGGGGATATTGGAAGCGCGGAATATTAAATGCGAGGTTGTATAGCGGAAATGATAAATATCGTCGTTTTAGTTTCCGGCGGCGGAACCAATTTACAAGCAATACTGGACGCGCAGGCAAAGGGGGAAATTCGCGGAGGAAGTGTAACCTTTGTGATCTCCTCGAGCCCGGATGCGTATGCGCTTGTCCGTGCGCAAAAAAACAATATCGGCACAGCGGTAATCAACCCCAAGGACTTTGATTCCCGCGCACAATTCGATGCGGCCGTGTCCAAAGCGCTTGCTGATGCTGATGCGGGGCTTGTCGTTTACGCAGGCTTTAACTATATTTTGGGTACGGCGGTTACGGACAAATACCCCAAAAGGATGATAAACGTCCATCCTTCTCTTATTCCGGCGTTTTGCGGAGAGGGTTTTTTCGGGCTCCGGGTACACAAGGCAGCATTGAATTACGGAGTCAAGATAACCGGCGCAACGGTGTTTTATGTAAACGAGATATGCGACGGCGGCGAAATAATAATGCAGAAAGCCGTACCTGTGCTTGACGGCGATACCCCCGAAATATTACAAAAACGGGTAATGGAGCAAGCCGAACACGAAATTCTGCCTAAAGCGATAAATTTGGTGGTTTCCGAAATTGAAAGGAGAGGTTAGAATGAAAAAGCGCGCGCTAATCAGTGTAAGCGACAAAACCGGGATCGTGCAGTTTGCTGATAACTTGTTGTCGCTGGGATTTGAAATTATCTCAACCGGGGGGACGCAGAGTGTTTTGGAAGAAAACGGAATTGAGGTAACTAATATTTCTGAGATTACTGAATTTCCCGAATGCTTGGACGGAAGGGTAAAAACACTGCATCCGGGGATTCATGCGGGTTTGCTGGCTGTCCGGGACAACCCCGACCATATGGAGCAAATTGCGAAATTGAATATACTTCCGATTGATATTGCGGCAATAAATTTATACCCTTTTAAAGAAACTATATTAAAACCCGGCACAACTTTTGAGGATGCGATAGAAAATATCGACATTGGCGGTCCTGCAATGCTGCGCTCCGCATCCAAAAACTGGCAGGATGTTATTGCGGTAGTAGACTGTGCCGATTATGATGAAATTATAGCGCAATACCGTCAAAACGGTGATGTATCGAGAGAAACCAAGTTGCTTTTAGCCGCCAAGGTGTTTGAGCATACGGCGGCATATGATACGTTGATTTCCACATATCTTCAAAAACGGATAGATAACCCCTTTCCCGAAAAGCTGAGTGTTACCTACGAAAAAGTTCAGGATATGAGATACGGTGAAAATCCTCACCAAAGCGCGGCGTTTTATCAAGAAGTAAAAACAGCGTCAAACAGCCTGTCAAGCGCTGTGCAGTTACAAGGGAAAGATCTTTCTTACAACAATATAAATGATGCTAACGGTGCGCTGGATGTTATAAAAGAATTCGGGTATGACGTTCCCGCGGTTGTGGCGGTAAAACACGCAAATCCCTGCGGTGTGGGTATCGGGGCAGATATTTATGATGCTTACCTCAACGCTTACAATGCTGATCCGGTATCTATTTTCGGCGGAATAGTGGCGTTTAACCGCGCACCGGATGCAAAAACAGCAAATGAAATAGTAACGGTTCAAAAGCTTATTCTGGATGTAATAATCGCACCCTCTTTCGATGAAGAAGCGAGAAAAATTTTTGCCCAAAAGAAAAATTTACGGCTCCTGCATTTACCGGATCTGGCAGTGGGTAACGGATCGGATATGATTAGCTGCAAAAGAGTGGCGGGCGGCTTGCTTATCCAACAGCAGGATGTGGAATTATACCGGGAAAACGAGATAAAATGTGTAACCGACCGTACTCCGACCACGGAAGAACGCCGTTTGCTGGATTTTGCTTGGAAAGTGGCAAAACATACAAAGTCCAACGGAATCGTGCTTGCAAAGGAAAATCGCACGGTAGGTATAGGACCCGGACAAACGAACAGAATAACATCGCTTGAACTCGCATTAAAATACGCCGGCGGCAACGCTCAAAATGCGGTTATGGCTTCAGATGGTTTCTTTCCGTTTCCGGACTGTGTGGAAACAGCGCACAAAGCGGGCATCACGGCGATAATACAGCCCGGCGGTTCGATTCAGGATCAACGTTCGATAGATGCCTGTAACGAAGCCGGGATAGCAATGCTGTTTACGGGTATGCGCCATTTCAAGCATTAAAAATCACTTCCGTTTGACGGCGTTATCCCTCACAGCGGAAAAATATTATACGGTATAATTGTTTTCAAGGGAAATTTGTCTATGATTAAAGTTTCTGTTATTGTTCCGGTATATAATGCGCAGCGGTTTTTGCGCGAATGTCTGGACAGCATTCTTAATCAAACGTTACGCGAAATAGAAATTATTTGTGTTGACGATGCTTCCTGTGACCGTTCGCCGGAAATACTGGAAGAATATTCAAAAAAAGACAGTCGTTTAATAATCCTGACCCAGCCGAAAAATCTATATGCCGGAATTGCCCGAAACAGGGGTATGGAAAAAGCCGCCGGGAAGTATCTGGCGTTTTTAGATGCGGACGACTTTTTTGAGCCGGATATGCTCGAGCGTATGTATACACAATGTGAGCAAGCCGAAGCCGATATCTGTGTATGCGGCGCACGAATCTACAATATGATGAACCGTCGGCTGGCATCCTCAAATTATACGTTGAATTTACAATATTTACCTGAAAAAGTTACGTTTTCGCCGGGTGAATACCCGGACGAAGCTTTTATTTTCACCCATTCCGCTGTATGGAATAAACTGTTTCGTAAAAGCTTCGTATTGGAAAATGACCTGAGGTTTCAACCGTCAGAACGCAGCAACGATTTCTATTTTAATTTTATGGCGATAGCGCTTGCCGGACGTATTACGGCAGTAAATAGGATTTTAGTGAATTATCGCCGCAGAACCGCGGGAAGCTTGCAGGAAACTTATGAAGACAGCGCATTTGACTTTTATGATTCTTTACTTGCGTTAAGAACCGAATTGCAAAAACGGGATTTATTTGAGTTGTACAAACAAAGTTTTCTCATCCGGGCTATGCTGCTTTGTCTCACAGCTTTGGATATGTCAAAAACCGGGGAAGGCTGGTTTAAAGCGGCACGCCGCCTGCGGGGTGAAATATTTGCGGAATTAGGGTGTTTGCAAGAAATAAAAGTTCCGTGTGCGTTTCAGCCAAGTTATGACCGCATGAAATCTATTGCCCAATTTTCTGATGAGCAGTTCGAAAAATATGAACCGAAATTGCGCAAAGACGAGAGCTTTATCAATGAGCAGGATGTCGAATTTCCTGCGGCAAACGACGGTGATGTGAAAGTTTCGGTAATAGTTTTTTCCGGAAACACAACAGAGGGTGCAAAGGAATGTTTAAATTCTCTGCGGCGGCAGTCCTTAAAAGATATAGAAATCCTATGTGTTCAAGAGGTTTCCGACAGATCACCGACCCTTGAACAAACCGCAAAAAAAATACAGCAGGAAGATGATCGGATATTAATAGTAAAAAGCGAAGAGAACGAATTGTCCGCGTCTTTGAACCGTGGTTTGAACGAAGCACGCGGTGAATATATTGCGTTTGCAAACAGCGATGACCTCTGGGCCTGGTGCGCGTTGGAACATTCATATGCAGAAGCTAAAAAGCATAACTTAGATGAATTGTTTTTCGATGCGGATGTTTTTTATGACCCCATGATGTTATATAGGCAGCACCCCGAATATTTAACGGCTTACAGCTATAAACGCAGCAGAGAATCCGTTTTGAGCGGTATAGAGTTATTTACGCATATGGCGAAAAAAAGAGAATTTGTGCCGTTAATGACCTCGCAGCTTTTCCGCCGCGGCTTTTTGGAAAAAAACAAACTTGAATTTTGCTCCGGGGATAGCTGCTACCCCGGGGATAGCTGCTACCCCCAGGGTAGCGGATATAATATGTTCGTTTTGCAATGCGTAAGAGCCGCCGAACGTGTTAAAATTTTGAAAGAACCGCTTTATATGCGCCGTATACATCCGGGATTTGTAAAAGAGAATCCGATAATACCTCCGGTTTACTTTTCGGTTTTAGCAAATAATTTTAAACGTTTATCCGTTTTGGGGGAACGCTGCGAAAGACAGAAGACAAGAATAATTGATCTTCGCGGCAGGTTATCCGGCGTTAAAAAAACCGAAAAAGCAAAAGTTAAGGCTCTGAATGAAAAACTAAACAGAATTGAACAGAGTTTTTCATATCGTTTGGGGCGTTCACTCACCCTGCCGTTCAGGTTTTTAAAAAGATTTTTGAAAAGAAACGCCGGAAAATAATCCGAAAGAAAGGATGTTTATTTTGCCGAAAGTATCTGTAATTATTCCATGCTATAATGCGCAGCGGTTTTTGCGCGAATGTTTGGACAGCGTATTAGGGCAGACTTTGCATGACATTGAAGTTATATGTATAGATGATGCTTCGACAGACGGCACGGCGCAAATGCTGAGTGAATATGCCGGAAAAGACAGCCGGATCCGCGTAATAACACATACCGAAAATAAATTTGCAGGTGAAGCGAGAAATCAGGGTATCCAAAAAGCAAAAGGAAAATATTTAAGTTTTTTGGATTCGGACGACTTTTTCGAGCCGGATATGCTTGAGCGTATGTATAATCAATGCACGCGGGACAACGCCGATATATGTATATGCGGCGGACGGATTTACGATATGGTATCACAGCAGCTAATCCCCGCGAGCCATTATTTAAACCTGAAGCATTTACCGAAAAAGGTTCCTTTCATGGCGGGTGACCGTCCTGATTCTGCTATGTTTTTTAGCTGTCCCGCTCCGTGGAATAAGATGTTTTCCAAAAAGTTTGTGCTGGATAAAAAATTACGCTTCCAGCCTTTGCAGCGCAGCAACGATGTATATTTCGTCCTTTTGGCGATAGCGGTTGCCGAATGCATAACGGTTACCGACCGCTTTTTGGTCAATTACCGCAGGGGAACCGCCACCAGCTTGCAAGAAACAGGATCTGCTGATTTGTTTTGTTTTTTTGAGGCGTTAAAAGCGTTACGGCAGGGTATGCGCGAACACGGCGTATTCGAATTGTACGAGAAATCATATATTCGTTTTTGTCTGGGTGTGTGTATATATACTTTAAATTTTCAAAAAACAAAGGAAAACTGGCTTAGTGTTGCGCTGCGTTTGAAGGAGGAAATTCTGCCTGAATTGGGATGCGCCGGGATGCCCGAAAATTATTTCCCCGGTTCGGACAACTACGGTGAAATGCAATTTTTGCTGCAAAACTCCGCTGATGAGCTGGCGATGTATGAGCCTGAATTGCGCCGTGACGAAAGCCTGACCGAAAAACCTGCGTCCGCAAATTGGATCGAAACCGATGATTCCCTTAATTCCCTAAAAGTTTCCGTTATTATTCCCGTTTATAATATGGAAGAATATTTGGAAGAGTGTCTGCGTTCGGTGATGGGGCAAACGCTCAGGGGTATTGAAATAATATGTATCGACGACGGTTCGGTTGACAGCTCCCCGCTCATATTGGAGCGTATGTGTAAAGAAGACAGCCGGATCCGGGTTTTCCGGCAAAAGAACGCCGGGTTGTCAGCGGCAAGAAACACCGGAATGAGCAAGGCGCAAGGTGAATATATAACATTTTTGGACAGTGATGACCTTTTGGTATGGTGCGCTTTGGAACATTCATACCGTGAAGCGAAAACAAAGGATCTGGATCAGTTATTTTATGCGGCAGATTGTTTTTATGAGCCTGTGGAACTGTACAGCGAATACGCCAAAAGCCGCACTTATTATCATTATAAAAACAAATATCCTCCGGCATCGGAAGGAAAAGAATTATTTGTCCGTTTAGTAGAGGGGATGGATTTTAAGACTTCCGCGTGTACACAATTGATTCGCCGCGGATTTTTGGAAGATAATAATATAAATTTTTATTCCGGTATTCTGCACGAAGATAATTTGTTTACACTGCATTGTCTGGCATTAAGCCGGCGTGTATCTGTGTTGGGTGCACCGCTCTATCTTCGCCGTATACGTCCCGGTTCTATTATGACGGTCGGAAAAAGCTGGGCTCACGCATACGGATATTTGATTTCGGTTTATCAGTTCAAAAAGCTGCTGGGCAAATTGAACATAGATAATATGGATTATTTAACTGTTGCGGCACAACATATGATTCGTTTAATATATGCCGCCGGATCGTCGCTGGAAAATCTGAGCAGCGAGGATGTCAGAAAGTCACTTTGTTCACTTTTGCCGGATGAACGGATCGAATTTACGTTGTATTTGGAATATAACAATAGGTTTAAGTCGTTTAAGAACAATGAAAAACGGCAGAAACTAAAATTGAAGAGAATAACCAAAAAACTTTATTCGGCACGGCAAAGCTTAAAGGAACTCAAAAAAGAATCCGGTTTGCCGCAAAAAGGAGCAGCCAAAAAACAGCGGTCATTCTTTTATCGTTTAGTGCGGTTTCTTGCATTTCCATTAAGATTGATACGCCGGTTGATAAAAGGAAAATCATAGACCTCCTCGGGAATTAAAACGTGATGTATGAACGCAGATGATTTTTCGTCAAACAAGGCAATTTTGACGAGAATATCATGGATATTTGAGGATAAATTAACGCCGTGCGACGGAGGTCTAATGAAAATTTGTATCAGCGTGAAAAATATTCAGGAAAGGAACCGGGCCGGAGTATAAACCATGTATTTGTATTGTGATAAGGGATATATGTTTTAATATGGTTTTGATACGGCTTGGTGCGGAGCGTATATTATGTTATCCAGGATTAAACGGTTTTTCACACGGAAAAACGGACAAGTACTTGATGAAATCCGAAATACTCAGGAGGACATAAAAGCCGGTTATAAAAAACTTGAGAAACTTATGTGCGCATTGGATAATAAGATAACATCGGCGGACAAAAAGTTCGGCAGCGATATTAAATCTTTGGGTGCGCGAATCGACAAACGGTTCGAATTCACACATAACGCTATGGAGCAACGGAATATCTCCCTGCGCGATAAGTTAATATGGCTTGAGAAAAAAATTGAATCTCTTGATCGGAAAACAACCAGGAGATTCAATAACATTGATTATTTTAAAAAATATGATTATTATAAAAACCTGAACCCCGGCGAATATAGCTTGGCATTAAAAGAATGGTATAAAAAAAGAACGGAACAGGAGCTGGATCTGAGCAATCCCCAAACCTACAACGAAAAAATGCAATGGCTGAAATTATATGACGGCGATCCTTTGAAAAGCAAGCTTGCGGATAAATATGAAGTTCGGGAGTGGGTAAAAGATAAAATCGGGGAACGATACTTGATCGGGTTGCTCGGGGTATGGGAAAATTATGACGACATGAATTTTGATGCCCTGCCGGAATCTTTTGTTTTGAAATGCACTCACGGCTGCGCCTGGAATCTGATCGTTAAAGAAAAAGGAACCATTGATCATACCGATGCCAAATCAAAGTTTGACCAATGGATGAACACAAACTACGCCTTTTTCAGTTTGGAATTGCACTACAACGATATCCGGCCGAAAATTATTGCCGAAGAATATCTGGAAAACGCAGATGGCGGCATATACGACTACAAAATATGGTGTTTTGACGGCAAAGCAGAATATATTCAATTTTTAAGCGATCGGAACACAGGATTGAAAATGGCATTTTTTGATCTTGAATGGAACCTCTTACCCTTTGTTTATGATTATCCCCGGAATGAAGAGCCTGTTTCAAAGCCTGATAATTTAGATGAAATGCTGCGTTTGGCACAAACACTTGCCCAAGGATTCTGCCATGTTCGTGTGGATTTTTACCGTTTGAACGACGGGACACTTAAATTTGGTGAAATGACGTTCTCATCAGCGGCGGGGGCGGCAAAATGGAACCCTCGCGAGTACGATTTGCTTTTAGGTCAAAAGATTACCCTGCCGGAAAATAAAAGCGTAAGGAACTGTGAAGGGGAGATTCAAAGTTGAAATTAACGGTTGTAGGCACAGGCTATGTCGGACTTGTGGCGGGAGTATGTTTTGCGGAGAAAGGTCACGATGTGGTTTGCGTGGACATAGATGATGAAAAAATAGAAAAGATGAAATCCGGAGTATCACCTATATACGAAACCGGACTGGAAGAGCTCATGCGTGAAAATTACGCAGCCGGCAGATTGCGTTTCACCACAGATTATGCTTCAGCTTACAGTAATGCCGATGCTATTTTTATAGGTGTCGGAACCCCTGAACAGCCGGACGGTTCAGCTAATTTGTCGTATATAGCCACGGTAGCGCGGCAAATAGCCGAGTCGGTGGAACAGGATTGCCTGGTTGTTGTAAAATCTACGGTGCCGGTAGGCACAGGCGGCAAAGTCGAACAATTTATACATGACTTTTTGGTGCGCAGCGTTAAGGTTGAAGTCGCCTCAAATCCTGAGTTTTTGGCGCAGGGAACCGCAGTAAGAGATACCCTGGAGGCAGCCCGGATTATTATTGGGACCGAAAGCGAATGGGCGAAAAATATGCTCGAAAAAATATATGAACCTTTTGGTCTTCCGGTCGTTTCGGTAGGCAGAAAGAGCGCGGAAATGATAAAATACGCCTCCAACGATTTTCTCGCGCTGAAAATTTCGTATATGAACGACATAGCAAATTTATGTGATCTTGTGGGTGCGGACATACAGGACGTAGCAAAGGGTATGTCTTATGACGAACGAATCGGAGCGAAATTTTTAAATGCCGGAATAGGGTACGGGGGTTCGTGCTTCCCCAAAGATACAAAAGCGTTAAAATTTTTAGCGCATCAGCACGGGTATAAATTACGCACTGTCGAGGCGGCCGTGGATGTAAACACCGATCAAAAAACTTTGCTGTACAAAAAGGCGGATCAACGGCTTATTACGTTTGACAGACTAAAGGTAGCGGTGCTGGGGCTGACCTATAAGCCGGGAACCGACGATCTGCGTGAAGCTCCGTCTGTGGACAATATAAAACTCTTGCTGCACAGAGGAGCTGAAATTCACGCCTATGACCCGATCGGAGCCGGAAGTTTTAAAAAGATATGTCCCGAACAGGAACGGGGCTCGATAACCTACCCGAAAAATGCACTCTCGGCTATTACGGATGCAAATGTATGTTTTATTTTCACAGAGTGGAACGAAATCAAGAAATTGACCCCCGTTGATTATAAGAAAAAAATGCGAACACCGCTGGTATATGACGGGCGCAACATTTACTCACCCGCCGAAATGAAAGCCGCAGGTGTGGAATATTACAGTATAGGCAGAGAATAAGAATTATGGAAAAAAACAATTTGTCCACCGTGCTGGTTACCGGAGCGGCTGGTTTTATCGGATATCATATGTCAAAGCTTATTCTCGGTGATGGAATACGCACCGTCGGATTTGATAACCTGAACGATTATTATGACGTTAATTTAAAACAAAGCCGTTTGGATATACTTCAACAGTATGATAATTTTGAGTTCATCAAGGGTGACTTAACAGATAAACAAACCCTCGGTGAACTTTTTACGCGCTTTAAGCCGCAGGTAGTAGTCCATTTGGCGGCACAAGCCGGCGTTCGTTATTCGATCGAAAACCCGCTCGCTTATATTGACAGTAACATTTTGGGTTTTGTAAATATACTCGAAGCGTGCCGCAGCAATCAAACCGGGCATCTGATTTTCGCATCGAGTTCGTCCGTTTACGGCAACCTGAATAATACACCTTTTACGGTTGGCGACAATGTGAATCTTCCTATAAGTTTATATGCCGCCACAAAAACATCCAACGAATTAATGGCGCACACATATTCACACTTGTACGATATTCCTGTAACCGGACTGCGGTTTTTTACGGTTTACGGCGAATACGGCAGACCTGATATGGCTTACTTCAGCTTTGCCGAAAAAATCATGAACAATAAACCGATCCGGGTTTTTAACAACGGGGATTTATATCGGGATTTTACCTACATCGACGATATTACAGCGGTTATACGGCGTATGCTTAGCTCGCCCCCCAAAACCGGCGCAACCGGCGGAACAACCGCAAAATTTAAGGTTTATAACATAGGCGGAGGACAGAGTGAAAACCTTTTGTATTTCATTGAAGTATTGGAAAATGTATTAGGCAAAAAATCAATCAAGGAATTTTGTCCAATGCAGCCCGGTGACGTATACAAAACCTTCGCAGACACGAAAGACCTGGAAACGGATTTCGGTATAGTTCCTAAAATACGGATAGAAGAGGGGCTGAAACGTTTTGCAAATTGGTACAAGGAGTATAGAAAGGGGCGTTGAAAAATCGCCCGCAAAAAATATTGTTCTTGATTTTTAGCGATCTTTGTTTTTCAGCACCCTTTGAAAAAAAGCAAACAGGAGGTTTTTTGGTTGTCTGTAATCAGTGTAGTCAAAACCGAGAATTACAATCCGGATGTTTTAAAGGCGGCGGTCGATCGTCATTTTTCGGTTCTCAAACCGGATAGCCTGATCAGCGCAAACAAAAAAATTGTACTCAAGCCTAATCTGCTGATGAAACGCAGTCCCGAATTGGGGACAACCACGCATCCGGCTTTACTGGAAGCGGTGATCCTTAAACTCAAGGAGCTGGGGGCAACCGATATAACCATAGCCGACAGTCCCGGGGGATTGTACAGCAAAGGTGTATTGAAAAGTGTATATTCGGGGTGCGGTATGACCGAACCGGCGGAAAAACACGGGGCAAAATTGAATTACGGCACAGGTCATGTTGAGGTAAAATGCCCGTCGGATAATATACCGAACCCGCAGGAAATATTGGTGAAGAAGTTTACGGTTATTGATCCTTTGGCTAACGCGGACATTATTATCAACCTGCCCAAGTTAAAAACACACAGTATGACAGGGATTTCCGCTGCTGTCAAAAATATGTTCGGCGCAATACCCGGATTGATGAAACCCGAAATGCACTGGCGGTTCAAATCAGGCCATAGTTTTGCGGATATGCTTATTGATTTGTGTTTGACCGTACCGCCGACTTTTACGATTATTGATGCTGTGACCGCGATGGAGGGGAACGGTCCGTCTTCGGGCGATCTTCGTGAGGTGGGCTATACCTACGCAGGCAATAACGTATTCGCACTGGATGCGGTTATGTGTAAAATCACAGGTCTGGATGCCGGAAGAATCGCAACGGTACGGCGATCGGTTGAACGCGGCTTGACTTCGAGGAATATTGATGATTTTGAGTTTGCCGGCGATTCGCTCGAAATATTTGGCGATTTCCAAAAGCCCGAAACCTATTCCGTGGATTTTACCGATGCCGCACCTGTTCCTTCGTTTATGATGAAATGGTTAAGCAAGGTTCTTGCTCCAAAACCGGTTGTTATTAAAAAAATGTGTATCGGGTGCAAAAAATGTGCCGAAAGCTGTCCTGCAAAAACAATTTATATGTCAAAACAAAAAATAGCAGACATTAATTATGCTAAATGTATATATTGTTTTTGCTGCCATGAAATGTGTCCGGTGCAGGCGATAAAAATAAAGCGGCGAAAAATTTTTAATCGGTGATGTTTATTGTTAAAAACGGATAAATCGCATAAAAACATTCAGAAAAGGAGAAAAGCAGACGCAGACGGAATCGGTCGCGGAAAAATTCCGGTTTGCGCGGTGATGGTTGTTAGTATGAAACTTTTAGCACGGGCGAAACTAAACTTGTTTTTCGATATAACCGGAATAAACGACACACACGGGAACGGCTACCACGATGTAGCTGCTGTTAATACATCTATAGATTTAGCGGATGAAGTCAGTATAACCCTGAATTCCGGAGAGGGTGTTACCGTCAGATGCGATATGCCCGGAATACCGGCCGGACATGGAAATACCTGTTATAGGGCGGCAACAACTTTTTGCGATTATACCCGAATAAAAACCGGAATTGATATTTTTATCGCAAAAAAAATCCCCGTACAGTCGGGAATGGGCGGCGCAAGTGCGGATGCAGCCGCTGTGCTGACGGGTTTGAATCTGCTCACCCGAGCAAATTTACCTACAGAAAAACTTATTGAAATTGGAGCAAAAGTCGGAGCGGATGTACCGTTCTGCCAAATCGGGGGAGTCGCTTTTTGTGAGGGGATCGGCGAAAAACTTACATCATTGCCGTCGCTGGACAAAACCGAAATCGAATTTGTAATAATAAAACCGGAGTTTGGCATATCGACTGCTGAGTGTTACGCAAAATACGACGAACTTTTGCAATCCGGGTGTATACCTCAATTTTCGCAAAAAAGAATTGATGAGATGATACGTCATGTAAAAAGCTCCGAATCTGCCGGAATGACCGAAGTGACCGGAATAGCCGGAATAGCCGGAATAACGGATTCGCTCTATAATGTGCTGGAAAAGGTGGTTTTTTCTGTACCCGACCCGAATCAAACCACGGGAAACATAGGGTTTTCCGGTTCGGTGCCGCATATCAAACAGGTTCTTATGGATGCGGGCGCTATGGGAGCGTTAATGACCGGAAGCGGTTCTGCGGTGTTCGGTATTTTTAAAAACATCGGTGCGAAGGCTATGTCTGAGCTAACAAGTGAATTTCGGGAGGTATATTTACAAAAACCGGCCGGATGCGGAGTCGAACTTTTGTCGTAGGAATAAGGACAGCTAACCCAGTGCTTCGAATGCCTGCCGTATGTTTTGCACACCAAGAATATCAACAGAATAATTAGACAAGTCCCCCAGTTCAGCCAGTACGGCACGGGGGACTATACATTTTTTGAAACCCAGCCGTTGAGCTTCCTTTATGCGCGTTTCAGCGGCGGATACATTTCGGAGTTCCCCCGTCAGTCCGATTTCGCCGAAAGAAAGTACACCTTCACCTACTTCCTTATCCTGCAGCGAGGAAACAAGTGCCATAGCGACCGCAAGATCGGCGGCGGGTTCGGTCAGTTTAAGACCTCCTACTACATTTACATACACATCCGCATCTTTAAAAAAATATCCTAACCTTTTTTCCAATACCGCAAGTATTAATACCATTCTATTATAATCAAACCCTGAACAGGTTCTCCGCGGTGTTCCGAATCCGGTTTTTGTTGCCAGTGCTTGAACTTCCGCAAAGATGGGACGGGAGCCTTCCATAACGCAGACGGCGCAGGTTCCCGAAACCTTGCCCGGTTTACCCTCAAGCAGCATGGAAGAGGGGTTGTCTATTTCCGTCAGTCCGTTGCTGCGCATTTCAAATACACCAATTTCGTTTGTGGAGCCGAACCGGTTCTTTACCGCTCGCAGGATCCGGAACGAATTTTTTCTTTCGCCCTCAAAATATAACGCTACATCAACTATATGTTCCAAAACTTTCGGTCCGGCGATGTTACCGTCTTTGTTGACATGCCCGATAACGATTATCGGTATTTCCAATTCTCTTGAAAGTCCGGATAATATATGAGCGCTTTCACGCACCTGGGCAACACTTCCGGGCAGCGAAGGATTTGAAGGCACCGCCATAGTTTGAATCGAATCAATAATCGTCAATCCGGGCTTATATTTGCGGATAGTCGCAGATGTAACTTCGATGTCGCTAAGACAGGATATATAGAGATTTTCATTATCTATTCCCAACCTTTGAGCGCGTAATTTCAATTGATTCATGCTCTCCTCGCCCGTAACATACAAAACGGATATTTTTTCCGTATTATCTGAAGCATGATTATCGCTTGAAAAATGTTTATAACAATGTGATATTTGTAAAGCGAGCGTGGATTTTCCGATACCCGGGTCGCCGCTGAACAATATCAGGGAACCCTGCACGATCCCGCCGCCCAATACTCTGTCGAGTTCGGATATACCCGTTTTGCAACGTTGCTCCTCGGCTATTTCTATGCTTTCAACGGATACCGGTGTTTCGCTTTCAACTGTAATTGCTCCGCCGGAAAATGATGAAGATTCCGTATAGCTTTCCAAACAATTCCAATTGCCGCATCCTGCACACATACCGTTGTATTTTGATGAAAACACACCGCATACCGTACATATAAAACCTTGTTTCGCTTTAGGCACAATACCACCCACAATTCATAATTACACTAATTCCAATCTAAGAAAATTTTTAATTAGAAACTGTTTTTTTGAATAATCTTTTTTGCCCGATTGACGATTTGTTTATCGTTGTCATATGTTAAAATATCGTGGGAACGAGATATTTCGATCCACTTGATTTCGCTTATTTCGGATGCCTGAGGATTAAAATCAAAATTTTGCGCTTTGGCTAAAAAATAAACAACCTGTTTTTCAAAGTTTTTTTTGGGCATATAATTTACCGTTTCGCGAAAAGTGTTGTCTACAATCACATCTATTCCGGTTTCTTCCCTTATTTCGCGTACCGCTGTTTCTATTTCTGTTTCGCCCGTTTCGGTATGTCCTTTGGGGAACGACCAATGTTCGCCTTTTGCGTGCTTAACCACCAGCAACTCTATATTTCCATGGAATTTCCGATATACTATAGCACCGCAAGATTTTTCCTGCACTCTTGAATCTATCCTTTCATATCAGTGTTATGTTGTATTGGCATTATTGATAGAATAACACAAAATATCTTGAATGACAACATAAATTTGGGAAGAAAGGAGCAGCTTGTGAAAAATAGGACAGGGTTATCTTCCGGAGTTTGAAAAATTAATTTTTTATTAATAATATTACGTTTTTATTATTATATAATGGGTTCGGGTGTAAACCCTAATTTATATGAATGGATTGATGAAAATGAGCAGTATACCATACAGAATTTATTTGCAAGAAAAGGATATGCCGAAATATTGGTGTAATATCCGCGCTAAAATGAAACAGCTTCCGGATGCCATGCTCCATCCCGGCACCATGCAGCCCTGCGTGAAAGAGGATTTGCTGCCGATATTCTGCGAAGAACTGGTAGATCAAGAAATGAACACTACTGATGAATTCATAGAAATCCCGGAGGAAATACAAAACTTTTACAAAATGTATCGCCCGTCTCCGTTGGTGAGAGCGTATTGTCTGGAACAAGAATTGGAGACACCCGCCCAAATTTATTACAAATTCGAGGGGAACAACACTTCGGGCTCGCATAAATTAAATTCGGCGGCAGCACAGGCTTATTGTGCTAAAAAGCAGGGTGTGACTTCGCTGACCACCGAAACCGGAGCGGGTCAATGGGGATCAGCGCTGGCTATGGCTTGCGCTTATTACGGCGTAGATCTGAGCGTTTATATGGTTAAAGTATCCTCAGAGCAAAAACCATACCGTAAAATTTTGATGGAAACCTACGGCGCAAAAGTTATTCTTTCACCCTCGAGCACGACGGATTCAGGTAAAAAAATTCTGGCAAAAACACCTGATACAGGCGGTTCACTCGGCTGCGCTATATCCGAAGCGATCGAGGCGGCAATCAAAACCGATAATTGCAAATATGTATTAGGCAGCGTGCTCAATCACGTCCTGCTGCACCAGTCGATCATAGGAATGGAAACCAAAGCCGCGTGCGATATGTACGGAATTTATCCGGATATTATTGTGGGGTGTGCAGGCGGCGGCTCTAACCTGGGCGGATTGATCGCACCTTTTATTACCGAAAAGATACAGGGCAAAAACAACATAGAAATTATTGCTGTAGAACCGGCTTCCTGTCCGTCCTTTACCCGCGGAAAATATGCTTATGACTTTGGCGATACGGGTCAAACCACACCTCTGATGAAAATGTACACTTTAGGGAGCGGATTCATGCCCTCTCCCAACCATGCCGGAGGGTTAAGGTATCACGGTATGAACCCCATACTCTCTAAACTGTATCATGACGGATATTTGCAAGCTGAATCTTATATACAAAACGATGTGTTTCAGGCGGCACAGACATTTCTGAAATGTGAAGGGATTCTTCCCGCACCCGAATCGACCCATGCTATTAAGGGCGCGATAGAACAAGCGTTGAAATGCAAGGAAACCGGGGAAAAGAAGACGATTATTTTTGGTTTAACCGGAACAGGTTATTTTGATATGGCGGCATACAACAGCTTTAACAGCGGTGATATGACGGATTATATACCCGGTGATCAGGATTTGCAAAAAGGATTCGACACATTACCAAAGATGTAAAATTATCATCCGCATTACTGATTGGAAATAGTATTTTTGAAATAGTATTTTTAAGGATAGCTTTTTATTATGTGTAACAGAAAAAAAACCCGGGTGTTGAATGTCGGTGGGGTCAGGATCGGCGGGGAACACAGCATAAAAATACAATCCATGACTAACACCGATACCCGTGATATAGAGTCTACCTGTGAGCAAATCCGGAATCTGGAAAAAGCAGGATGCGAAATTGTGCGCATAGCCGTGCCTGATATGGATGCAGCTGCCGCACTTGCGCATATCAAAAAAAACGTTCGGCTGCCGTTGGTCGCAGATATTCATTTTGACTATTTGCTGGCGCTGGAGTCCATTCGGAACGGTGCGGATAAAATTAGATTCAATCCGGGAAATATCGGAAACATCGACAATGTAAAAAAGGTTGCCGCCGCCGCAAAGGAACGCAGAATCCCAATCCGGGTAGGAGTGAATTCCGGCTCACTCGAAAAAGATATAATGAAAAAATACGGCACTGTAACTGCGCAGGGCATGGCGGAGAGTGCGCTCCGTCATGTAAATCTGCTCGAAAACCTGGATTTTACCGACATATGTATTTCGGTAAAATCTTCGGATGTACTTTTGACTGTCAATGCATATGAGTTGTTGTCGCATAATGTGGATTATCCGCTTCATGTAGGTGTGACCGAAGCCGGAACCGTATGGGCGGGCTCGATAAAATCCGCCGCCGGAATAGCGGCTGTGCTTTCACGGGGGATCGGCGATACGATTCGGGTTTCGCTGACCGGTGATCCGGTGCAAGAGGTTTTGTGCGCAAAAGAGAT
This sequence comes from Oscillospiraceae bacterium, assembly GCA_009778115.1. Classification (GTDB taxonomy): domain Bacteria; phylum Bacillota; class Clostridia; order Oscillospirales; family Ruminococcaceae; genus WRME01. The sequence goes on from WRKL01000015.1 coordinate 18,545, forward strand.
ATTGAAATCTTTAAGGCTGCGCAAATTCGGGGTGGAACTTATTTCCTGCCCGGGCTGCGGCAGAACGAAAATAGACCTTATAACCATCGCTAACGAAGTAGAGCGCAGATGCGCGGACATAAATAAAAACATAAGTGTCGCTGTTATGGGCTGTGCGGTCAACGGACCGGGCGAAGCAAAAGCCGCCGACATAGGAATTGCCGGCGGAAACGGTTATGCGGTTTTATTCAAAAAAGGCGAAATATGCAAAAAGATCGGAGACAGCGAACTAGTCGGCGCATTGATGTCAGAGATTATGCAATTGGAAACCTAACTCATACTAATCTCACATTAAAATCATCGTTTCAAACTTCGTTCGTTATTCGTTTTTCTTAAAAAACTACTCACTCGTTTTCAACGGTTTTTAAAATGAGATTAATATCAACTTTCCGGCAAGTTCCAAATCCTCCTGTTTTGTGATTTTAAAATTAAGCATACTCCCGGGAACTATTTTCACGGGAGTATGCTTATGTGCCAGTTCAAATATCCCGCAAGCATCGGTCAAGCTTTCTATTTGCTCACGGCTCAGGTTTTTTATCGCATTCTTGAGCGCGGATAGTTTAAAGCTCTGGGGGGTTTGCGCCCGCCATATATTGTGCCGGGATATAGTTTTTTTGATTGTTTTCCGATTTTCGGAATAGGCAAGAGTGTCCTCGTTTTCGATATATGTGCCGCAGCAGATTTGGTTTTTCATTTCGCGGATATGCGCGGCTATGATTTCTTTTGAAACCAAAGGACGCGCGGCATCATGGGTAACAATAACATCCTCTTCTGATAAAATGTGGTTTTTTTCTATTTTTGCGATAACCTCCATTAGGGTGTCATGACGGCTTTTTCCGCCTTGGACGATTTTTATATTGTGGTCTTTTCCGTAAAAATCACACAGCAATCCGGCGGTATATTCGCACCATTCGGGATGAATTCCCACATATACCGCATCAAAAGCATTTATAAATTTGTCCAGAGTAACTATCAATACGGGACGTCCGTTTAAGTCCAGAAACTGTTTGGGTTTGCTTTTACCCATACGGCTAGACACGCCGCCTGCCATTATCGCCGCGATATATAACATTTTTTTATTCTCCGGTTAAAAAGGCTGTCAGACCTCCTCGAAAATCACTTCGCAGCGTTATGATCTGTGTTCATACATCATGTTTTAATTCCCGAGAAAGTCTATTAATAAAAATTCGTTCTTATAAAACGCAAATGTTAGCTTTGCATGGATATTTGATACCGATTCCCCGTGCCCTGGTGTTCCGGTATTCTGGTGGTTCGGATAAATGGGACAAAATATCTAGCCCAGCATTTCGATTCTGCGAATATGTCTGCCGCCCTCGAATTCTGTGGAAAGCCATACATCAATAATTTCAAATGCGATTCCGATTCCGATTATCCACGCACCCAGTGCTATCATGTTAGCATCGTTATGAAAGCGTGTCATTTTCGCCGTGAAAGGATCGCCGCACAAAGCGCAGCGGGCACCCTTGACACGATTTGCGGCTATAGATATACCGATACCTGTTCCGCAAATAACGATTCCGCGGTCGCATTCCCCTGAAGCTACCGCTCTTGCGACTTTTTCACCATAAACGGGATAATCCACGGAATCAACCCCGTCACAACCGAAATCTTTTACCTTGTACCCTTTTTTTTCAAGGTATTCGATAATCAACTTTTTGTACTCGTATCCGACATGATCCGCTCCTATTGCAATCATTAGTTTCGCCCCCTTTATACGCTTACGATTTTTAGTTTTTTGTTCTCACCGGCTTCATCTTCCGTCAGCGAAATTAATCCCGGCGGGTTTTCATATCTGTCCACAATCAATTGCGCAATTACGTCTTCCACTTGTTTTCTTACTTCCTGCCGCAGATCGCGCGCACCGTATTTTTTCCCCTGAACAGATAATGCCAAAATCCGTTTTGCGTTATCGTCGTAGTCAAATTTTATCCCTTTTTCATCGAGAGGTTCTTTCAGTTCGTCGAGCATCAGCGAAGAAATTTTCTCCAGATCGGTCTGGGTCAGCATATTGAACACCACAACTTCATCCACTCTGCCTAAAAATTCCGGACGTAAGAAGTCGTTCAGGCTACGCAGAATTTTTTCCTTGTTCTGTTCGTTTTGGTTTTTGCCGAATCCGGCGATTCCTATTTTATCCGAGCTTCCAGCGTTGGACGTCATGCAGATTACCGTATTTTCGAAATTCACGATCCGGCCGTGACTGTCGGTTATTTTTCCCTCGTCCAGTATTTGAAGCAGTAAGTTCATAACATCCGGATGCGCTTTTTCAATTTCGTCAAACAATATTACACTGTACGGTTTTCTGCGCACTTTTTCGGTAAGCTGACCGGCTTCGTCATATCCTACATATCCGGGCGGAGAACCGATCAGCCGCGAAACCGCGTGTTTTTCCATATATTCGGACATATCCAGTCTTATCAACGGTTCGGGTGAATCGAACAGTTCTTTCGCTAGTACCTTTACAAGTTCGGTTTTACCCACTCCGGTCGGGCCTACGAATATGAAAGATGCGGGCTTGCGGCGGCTGGAAATTTCAACGCGTGAACGTTTAATCGCCTTGACCACAGCATCTATTGCATCGTCCTGCCCAACTACTTTTTCTTTAAGCCGGTTTGAAAGTTCGGACAACTTCTTAAATTCGCTTTCTTGTATTTTGTCAGCGGGGATAGCTGTCCAAAGTTCGATCACTTTTGCGACATCCTCAGCTTCCACATTAAGCGAAGCGATTTCGGGTTCCAGTTCCTGCAAGCGGAATTTTACCTTGCTTATTTCTTCTTTCGCCGCCGCGATCTTTTCATAATTCGGATTTTGTGTTTCGTCCTCCAATTCGGTTTCTTTATCATACAAATACTTCAAAGTATTATTAAGCTTTTCATATTCGGCAAGGAGAGGACATCTCAAACAACGGTTAGCGCAGCTTTCATCGAGCAAATCAATCGCTTTATCGGGCAAATAGCGATCGGTGATATATCGTTCAGATAATCGTGCGCACATTGCAATCACAGGATCGCTCACCTTAACCTTGTGATGGCTTTCATAATAACTTTTTATACCTTTCAATATCCCGATAGTTTCCTCCACGGTAGGTTCGGTAACAATTATTGGCTGAAAGCGCCGTTCCAACGCGGAATCTTTTTCAATATTCTTGCGGTATTCATTGAAAGTTGTAGCTCCGATAACTTGTATTTCACCTCTGGATAACGCCGGTTTCATAATGTTTGCCGCACTCATTGAACCCTCAGAATCGCCCGCACCCACAAGAGTATGAACTTCATCTATAAATAGAATGATGTTTCCCTGTGACTTGACTTCCTCTATCAATCCCTTTATCCGGGATTCAAATTGTCCGCGGAATTGTGTTCCTGCCACCAACGCAGTCAGATCCATCAAATATACCTGTTTGTTTAACAGCCGAAAGGATATGTTTCCTCTCACGATACGATGAGCGATTCCCTCCGCGATAGCGGTTTTGCCGACTCCCGGTTCACCGATAAGGCAGGGATTATTTTTGGTGCGACGGCTTAATATTTGTTCTGCGCGGTTTATTTCTTTTTCGCGCCCTATGATCGGATCAAGTTTGCCCTCTCTTGCTTTTTCGGTAAGGTTTGTGCAATAGGTGGTTAAATATCTCAGTTTATTCTTTTTGCTTTTATCCCCGGCATTTCCGTTTTTACCCGAACCTGCTTTTTTACCCGGATGATTTTGTCCGTCGGCAGTGTTTTGCCCATTTTGCTCAGCATCGGAATTTTTGATTTGACCACCCTCTATTGCGTTAGGATTAGGTTTTACAGGAAACATTCCGTTAAAAATCTTGCCCAAAAATCCCGGTGGAAGCAACCCGGCACCGCCGAATTCGAAGCCGTCGATATTTTCGATACCCTCACCGCCCTCGCCGCCCTCGCCGCTTTCGCCGCCGTCCGTAAGCATTTGATTGTACATTTCTTCGATATCGTTCATTTGATCTTCATCTATTCCCTGTGCGGACAGAATACTGCGTATTTGCGGCAAATTCATTTCGATAGCACATTTCATGCAATACCCGGTGGGTTTCGCATTAGGATCAGTCAGATTACTGATAAAAACCACAGCGTTGCGTTCGTTGCATTTGAAACACAGCATAATAAAAAACCTTCCTTACAATAAACCCTGTTTCCGCATAAAATCACGGATGAACTGTAATATTAGAATTTTTGACGGGGTGATCGCACGCCGTTAAAAACGTTAAGGAACGCGGACTCAGGATTAATTTGGTTAAAATTTCATTTTATTTTTTTAGCCCGGGTGAAATCTATAATATATCGCACAAAGGCGTAGAGGGATAACGCAACGGTCAACGCGACCAGCGAGCGGAACATATACGCCGGCATACCCGGAAACAATATAACAAGCAGAACCGCAATGTAAAATTCGATCGTTGCTACTTTACCGAACCAACGCGAAACCTTAACTACATTGAATTTGCGTATAAACCAGAGTCCGCCTATAAGCATTGACAGCTCTTTCACCAAATATATCGCCAGCAGAATCTTAAATTCAAAATATGTTACAGCAAGGCAGCCGACGACCGTGATCTGGGTTAACTTGTCGGCAAGCGGATCAAGTATTTTCCCCAGCTTCGTTTCCATATCGAACTTTCGCGCAACATAGCCGTCGAGAAAATCTGTGATTCCCGCACCCAGCACAATAGCGGCGGGCATGACCGCAATATCGCTTTCGTGTTGTATAAAATACGAATATACAAAACAGGGCGCCAACAAGATTCTGAATATTGATAGGATGTTCGGGATATTCATCATCAACAATTCCTTTTATACTTCCGGATTTTTATAATGGGTTTATATATGTGAAATATTTAAATATATATGTGCCGTCCAGCATTCCCTGTAAATTTCCGCCTGCAAAACCGGCGATAAAATCAAACAAAATAGCCGCCGCGGAAACTATGATCAATCCTTGCAGCAATCCTGCCACCGCGCCTAAAACACGGTTTGCGGTTCCTACAATGGGGATCGAATTAACAAACGTAAGCATTTTAGCGACAAGCCGGAACACGATGGTCAAAACTATGAAAAGGATGAGAAAAACCAACGAAGAAACCAGAGCGATAATAACGGGTGCGAGAACCGTATCTATCGCACCGGATGCTATGTTTTCCAGCGCATCCGGTGAATTTTCTCCTATAGCTGCTACTTGCTCGATGGTTCCCGGTTCTATATAGTTTTTGATATATTCGGGAAGTTTATCAAAAAGACCGCTCAATGCGGAGGATACATCAACACCTACCGGTAATTTGCCTATTTCGGTTGTCGCATAATCCGTCAAGCCGGGCTGTATGAAGGCTGAGAATATCCAGGCTGCGATAGGTCTGCTCAAAATAGATGCTATGACCGATGACAGCACGAAACTAGCCAAACTAAGGATCGTGGCTATAAAACCCCGTTTGTATGCGATAACGACAAAAAGCCCGATGACCGCAACCGTCACAATGTCAATAATAATTGATTGCATAAATCTCAAATCCCCCTATCAGTATTATCTCACTTTATCGGAATTTTTTCAATACCCAAATTTGAAACCTGATACAGATTATTTCCGAAACATACGGCAACCCCTTTTTCTTTCCGGCTTTCCGCGTTTTTTATCTCTTTAAGTCTTTTGTTTAAAATTACGGTTTTATCTTCATACATAACGACTACTCCGGATTCCTGCACCGTTGTCCCCAATATTGACCCTTCGCTTTGGTACCGGCCGATGTTTTCTTCTTTTTCGCCGTAAAGCATCAGAAGGTCCGACTTATGACCTCTTCCCAATATTACAGCGGTATTGTCGGATTCCCGGTTGCAAAAAAATCTCGGCATTCCGTCAAACCTGTTTTCGTACAAAACATCACCGTTAGGAGCCAGCGAAACGATCCTGTCCTGGCATACTATATGATAACCCCCGAAAGCTTTTTGCGTGATCGAAATCCCTGCTGCTCCATCCAGGCTCATCCGGAAGTTTTCCTTGTTATTTTTCAAGTCATAATCCGTCACATTGGTTTGAATAACGCCGTCCAGTGAGGCTAACGTAAGCATTGCCACCTTGTTTCCGCCTTTGGAAAGGGAAAGACTTAATATTTGTTCTTTAGCCGAATTCCACTTATATGCTTCGCTTCCGTCGGGCCGGTAAACCGTAAGAACGCTTTCATATTTTTCGTGGCTTGTCACAACGGCAAGGTATCCGTCCGGTGTTATTTCGCACAAAGAGATCTGGTTCGCCGTTTCAAAAGAGAACTGTGGCTGCTCTGATGCTCCGAAATACACGTTTAATGCGTTTCCCCTGCTTTCGTATAAAACCACATAGCTGCCGTTTGCTTTAATCATGGGCGCATCGCCGCCGTGTTGACGGGTTTGTTCCCTGCGCCCTTTTGATGTATAAAAAGCAAGTTGTTTATCCGTTAGCACTACCAAAAAATTTTTGGCGCTTTCGAGCTTTATAATTTCTTCACCGGAAAAAGACAGCGGAAACCCGGCAGCTGCGCCGTCCGCGCCGTTGGAAGCCGAAGACGACTTTTGCAAATAATCAAAAGCAAAATACGCAGCCAGCGCAAGAGCGGCAATCAAAAGTAAAACCAGCAAACTTTTAATTCGCGACTGTCGGCGTAATTTCTTTCTAAATTTATTTATGTCTTCCATCAGGTACTCATTCTTCCTTTTTTATCCGAATTATTAATTCTGCCGCTCTAACAACGATTTTGTAAACATAATAAGGAATTCAGAATTTTCCAGTCTGCCCAATGTTTTGATAGCTTCTCCGGTCAGCCCCTCGGCAGTCTTTTTCGCTTCCTCGACACCCATTTCACTGACAAAATTAAATTTACCCCGCGCTTTGTCTTTGTTTACGGCTTTGCCCAAAGTTTCTTTATCCGATGTTACATCCAGGATGTCGTCGGTGATTTGGAACGCAAGCCCCAAAGCAGTGCCGTATTCTCCGGCGAGAGCGAATTTTTCCACATCGCCGCCAGCCGCCACAATACCCAAGCAACAGGAAGCCTTTATTAACGCACCGGTCTTTTTGTCCTGCATAACCAAAAGTTCGTTAAAACTCATATTTCTATTTTCGTTCTGTATATCCGCTATTTGACCGCCGATCATCCCCAGAACTCCGGCGGATGACGACATAATTCCGATACCCTCTAATGCTAACTCCATATCGTCAAAAACTTTACAGGAATGAACCATTGTTTCAAAAGCTAACGTAAGCAACCCGTCCCCGGCTAAAACCGCGGTGGCTTCGCCGAACTTCTTGTGACAGGAAAGCTTGCCCCGTCTGTAATCGTCATTATCCATACAGGGAAGATCGTCATGTATCAAAGAATAGCAATGTACCATTTCCGCCGCACAGGCAAAATCTACCGCCTGCTCATATGTTCCGCTTAAGGCATCGCAGAATGCCAGTGTCAATACCCCGCGTACCCGTTTTCCGCCGCCCAGCAGGCTGTATTTTATTGCATCGCACACCCGATTATTTTTGTATCCGGGTTGGTCTGTGCGTTTTGTCAGCGACGTTTCCAAAATATTGCGGTATTCGTTCAATTTGATTTCAAATTCAGTATTATTCATATATACACCCATATTCCGAATGAACGCAAAGCCGTTATAAACACCGGATTGGTTCGTCGGTAAATTTATTCTTTCTGTTTTGTTTTTTCAGATAGCCGTTTGCGAAACACCGCAACCCGCATAATGTACGGTTTAGCGCAATAAAATGTTGTTTTTCGATATCATTCTGAATTTTCTTGAACTTGTAGTTCCTCTATTTTTAATTTTGCCGCAGCCAGTTCTTTATCCAGCTCCGCGGAGAGTTTTACACCTTCTTCATAAAGCTTCAGACCCTGCTCCAGGTGCAGATCACCCTTTTCCATTTTTTCGGCTATGCTTTCAAGTTTTTTCATTTTATCTTCAAAGGATGCTTTCATCTAAATTATTCTCCGTTTTTCAAACTTGTTGTTTTGGATGTTCAGGTGTTTTTTTTATTTCGATAACGCTGCTCCTTATGGATGCGTTGGAAACCTTTGTTGTTAGTATATCGCCGATTTTAACGCTGCCGCCGTCTTTTATGATATTTTCACCGATTTGAGTGACAGAAAAGCCGCGGCTGAGTACCGCTAACGGACTAAGATCATCCAATTTATTGAGTAAGCCCGCATATGCGCCGCGTTTTCTTTCGTATATGTCCGAAATATAAAAACGCAGTCTTTTTTTAAATTTTTCGTTGTCTTGATACGCTATTGTTAATTTTTTTTCCGGGCTTTGCTGTTTTAAACGACGGTACAATTCCGCAAGTCTTACGGATTCACAGGTATAAAAGTCTGTAATATAATTATACAACATATTACGCATTTTGTCGAGTTCAATTTTTATCCCGCTTATATCGCGTGCCGCAAGTTCTGCCGCCGCTGAAGGAGTAGGAGCCCGTAAGTCCGAAACAAAATCCGCTATGGTAAAATCGGTTTCATGTCCGACGGCTGATATCACGGGTGTATTACAGCCGAAAATTGCATATGCGACTTCTTCGGTGTTAAAGCATTGCAAATCTTCTGCGGAACCGCCGCCCCGCGCCAGGATTATAGTGTCAAAGCCGCTGTTATCTGCTGTTTTAAGCGCGTTCACGATACTTGCCGGCGCATTATCGCCCTGAACCTGTGTGGGTATCAGGGTCAAATTTCCCACAGGGTAACGTCGGGAGAGAACATTTACTATATCGCGGAAAACAGCACCGGATTTTGAGGTAATCGCCGCTATTCGGGCAGGATATTCAACTATCGGTTTTTTATGTTCAAGTTCAAAGAGTCCCTCCTGCCGCAGCTTATTTTTCAAATGCTCAAACTTTTCAAAAATTGAGCCTATTCCGCAAGGCTGCATTTCCGACACATATAATTGGTATACGCCGTCCTTTTCGTATACCCGCGCATCACAAAAAACCAAAACGTTATTACCGTTCCCGGGGATAAACTTGAGCCGTTCCGCCTGTTGTCTGAACATGACGGCTTTAATTTGGCTTTGTTCGTCTTTGAGGGTGAAATAAATATGTCCGCTCGCCGGTTTTGCCAACCCCGAAATTTCCCCCTTGACGTAAATGCCGCCTAGTATATCGTCTGTAGCAAATTTCGCTTTTATGTAGGCGTTAAGCTCAGCAACGGTTACGGATGTCAGTTCATTCATTACGATCGTCCTTTTTGATAAAACTGCCCAGCACTCCGTTCACAAACGCGGCATCCTCCTGTGTTGAATATTTTTTCATCAGCTCTACCGCTTCATTGATAATAATAGGCTTGTCGATCTCGGTAAATTTCAGTAATTCATAAATAGCCAAACGAAGCACAGCCAGCGAAACTCTGGATATTCTTGCGATCGTCCATTTTTTCAGATGAGGCCGGATTTGTTCATCCAATTCATTTTTTATTTTTATAATGTCGGTAAAAATCGAAACGACTTCTTCAGAAAGTGTAATAAATTCACAATCTCCGGCTTGTTGCAAAAGTTCGTCCGTGCCGCCGTCGGAAAAAAAGCTGCTGAATATTAGTATAAAAATGTTTTCGCGCATTTTACGTCGGGTCATTTTCGGTGTTCTCCTTTATTCCGATATATTAGACCTGCTCTAAAATCATTTGCGTTCATACATCACGTTTTAATTTCCGAGGAGGTTTATCTTCATCGGGTGGTTTCATAATCTCGTTTATATATTCGTCCGCCGCGGCAGAACGGATAGGATGGGACGGGTTACGAATAAATTCTTTGTGCCTTTTTGAGGTTGTTGCAAAATTCCCGATTCCTTTTTTTGCTAAAATTCCCAATGTCAGCACATATATCAAAAGTAATAAAATACCGCTAAGGGATATTATGATACCCGCATCAAGTCCGGGGGGGGTATACCTAAACCGGATCGTATTACTGCCTGCTTCGGCGAGAACCGCCATGAAGCCTTTGTTGACCTGCACTATTTCGGTAACTTTTCCGTTGACTTCCGCGCTCCAGCCCATATCATAGGGTACGCTGAAAAAGACTAAATTCGATTGTGAAAGATTAATTTTTGCATCAAAACCCACATTGTTAATATCGAAATCATAACACGTTTGATTACGGCGGTCCGCACTGTCTTTCGCTAATTCGATCCGGCTGTCCTGATAGAGCGGCTGATCGTCCTTTAAAAGTTTTAAATACCGCGAATATTTATCAATGTCTTCCGGCAGGAGGTACATCGCCTTCATCAAAAGCGCATCCTTTTTGCCTGCTTCATAGTTATCGAAAATTTCATCGTCGCAATAATAATCATAGGTAAAACCTATCGGAACAAAGTTGTTGTTTTTAAAGATCGCAAACCCGTTTTCATTTTTTTCGAACGAAAAGCCGTCAAAGGTCATTTCGCTCCCTTTTTGCTTGTTTGTATTTTCTGCCATAAGATAACGTATCGAAAGCAGGGAACGCAGCGGAATATATTCAATATCCGGGCGGGAAGCCGTTGAGCGGTCTATCCCTATCGACTTATAAAAGTTCATAATTGAAACCGGCACGGTAGAATGGAACGCCTGCATCGTAGGCATATTCCACATCATACCCCAATTATCCATTCCTTTATATATATCAATACGATGGAATCTCTGCTCGTTAAGGTTGAACTTCTCGGCTCCGTATATTCCTTTGTCCACTACTTGTTCGCGGGAAAAGGACTGAGCACGCCCCCAGCCTAATGCAAATATACTGTAGCATACGGTAATCAGGCAAATTGAGGTTATCGCGGCGGCAAAAAACATTTTCCGTTTGTATCGGCACTTTTTCACAATGAAATATATGAGAGCGATACCCGCCGCCGCAATTGCAAAATTGATCCAGTAACGATCCGGATACTTGGGAAGACTAAAAAATTTGATTATTTCACTTTCGTCGGCTTGCTCCACCTTGGACGGCAATGCTCCGATAACGGCAAATATACCGACGATAACGGCTGTCCATTTAATTCCTTTGATTAAATCGTATTTCTTGTTTTCCAGCACGAAGGCCGTAACCAATGTCATAATGAGGATCGGCATATAAAACCAACGCGCATAATAATTAAAATTCAGCGCGGAGAACAGCGCGTTCAGCCCGGGAATAAAAGCCGCTATAATACAGATTATCAAGAGCCTGCGCATCCAGGTTCGTTTGGTTTGTGATATATAAGTAATGACGGCGGACACGGAAAATAAGGGCAGAAAAGCAGCGACCGATGCCCATTTCGATTCCGAAGCCGAAAATAGGTTCGGGCGTGCGGCTATATCGTGAGGAAAGAAAAAACTCTGGAAAATCAACCAATATCTTTGTATGCGCCTATTGCCGTCCGGATAAAATATAAGATCGAATCCGTTCAACGTCGAACCTATCCGGGTATAGTGGATGATCGTAAGTATAGACGGTAGCAACAGGAACATCGCGATAGCCAGTCCTAATACCGCTTCAAGCGCTATTTGCAGCAACTTCTTTACATCCGGCGCAAAATCCTTGCAAAAACACCTCACAAAGAAATATATGATCAAAAACAATATTTGACCGAAGAAAAAGAAATAATTCACTACGCACATCATAGCTGCGGAAACTGCAAACACACCCCGGCGGTTGTTGACCACAAGCTCTTCCAATGCGATAAGGAGCAGGGGGAACAATGCGGTCACATCATGGAAGTGATTGAAAAAAATGTTGTATATCTGAAAAGATGAAAAAGCATATAAAAACGCTCCTATAACGGCATATTCGCGATTTTTGATGAACCGGCCGATATATGCATACGAGGTTACGGCGGCTACGGCAAATTTTAAAACATACAGCGGCATCATAAGATAGGGCGAAAATTCGGGCGGGAAAATAACCGACAACCAGAAAAAAGGGCTTCCCAACAAATAAAAGCTATAGGAGCCTATAAAATTCGCGCCTAAATCTGTATTCCAGTTCCACCATATATTGCCGTCGGTTATTGCTCGGTTAGCGAGCTGGTAAAACGGAATCTGCTGCACATTGTAATCGCCGTATTGTAAAAAAATGCCGTTATCATAAATTACAAAGGGCGTGAATATTACGGCGGCACAAACAGCGGCAAGGACAAAAACCTTAAAATAGCCGCTGCCTTTGTGGATATTAAAATAATTGCGGTAACTGCGATAACTACGATAATCGCGGGTGTGTTTTCTTAATAAAAAACTCAAGATAATCAATCCCAGACTTTCATCTTTTATCCAGAATATCACAGCGGGATGAAAAAAGCAATAATAATGTTGATTTATATATAGCGATATGATATATTATTAATAATAAATGGAAGGTCAGGTTATGCGGATGATGGTGGGTATCGGGCAGGACAGTCACAGGTTCGGATTGCCGGGAGAAGCCGGGAAAGATGTCACGCTGGGCGGTGTTGCGTTTAATTGCGGGAAAAAAATAATCGCGAACAGCGACGGCGATGTGGTTTTGCACGCGCTGACAAACGCTATTTCAGGAATAACCTGTGTCAACGTTATGGGCGAGACTGCGGACAAAATGTGCTTGGAAAATTCAATTTCCAATAGTGCGGAATATGTACAAGAGGCGTTAAAAAGTCTCAACAACGCTAAAATATCTAATGTATCCTTTTCGATAGAATGTCTTGTGCCCAAAATAACCCCTTCCATACCGCAAATGCGTGAAAATATAGCGGCACTTTTGGGAATAAAACAAAACTTCGTAGGAATAACCGCAACCACGGGCGAGGGATTAACCGCTTTCGGCAAAGGCGAGGGTATACAGGTGTTTTGCACGATCTTGACGGAAGGATGAATAGACCTCCTCGAAAACCACTTCGCGACGTTCACACGGTGTTAATTTATCCTCAAATATCCATGATATTCCCGTCAAAATTGCCTTGTTTGACGAAAAATCATCTATGTTCATACATCACGTTTTAATTTCCGAGGAGGTCTAATGTATTGG
>WRKL01000016.1 GCA_009778115.1 Oscillospiraceae bacterium
CCAAACCCCGACACTATCGGCACTTTGCCCATTTCCGGTAAAATCACAGGCACTCAAAAAATATTGAAAATGTTCGGTTAACCCACTTTCCGGCTTCACAAATCTTTTACAATTAAAAGTCCTACAATAACTTGACACGGACCTCAGCCGAAAAATAAGTTGCAATTTTAATTATTTGATGCTATACTAAATAAGTGGTAAATTTATATCATATTTTATTCCCGAAAGGAGATGTGTTTTAATGACGGTAGGTATGATGGTGATTGTGTCTTAAAACTGAATAATAGGCATAAAAAAACTATGAGCGAATTGGGCCTTGTGTTTTTGTGCCGTAAAAATAACCTTTCGATAATACTGCAATAAGTGCGGCACACCGAACGGGTGTGTTGTTTTTGTTTCCGTGGATTTTGCAGCCGAAGTGAAGGCTGCTTTGTCCGCGGTATTTTTATGCCCTTTTCAATAGACCTCCTCGAAAATCACTTCGCAACGTTATGATCTGCGTTCATACATCACGTTTTAATTCCCGAGGAGGTCTAATGCGAATAAAACTTGAAAGGAGTTGTTGCGTTATGATTGCAACCAGTTTTTTTACAATGAATACAAATCAAATTTTGGAGGATTCAAATGATTGATATGAAAAATTACGGCTGGCAGCCGTCCATGCTCCAAGAGGATGTGGATGGGATTCCGGCAAGGATTACAGCAGTTCACCGTGAACGGTATGAGCTTGTTTGTTCGCATGGCACAATTTTCGGAAAACTTAAAACTGCCGTCTATTATGGACAAGGTGAAGATTTCCCCACAGTCGGAGATTTTGTCTTCGTAAGGTATGGAGCATCCGGTGACAGTTTAATCATCAAAACGTTTCCGCGAAAGAGCTTCTTTTCACGCCGGGAACCCGGTCCGATTCCGCGTGACCAAGCGGTAGCCGCTAACTTTGACACGGTTTTTTTGATGACTTCCTTGAACAGGGACTTTAACGTTGGGCGATTGGAAAGGTATCTCACCCTCGCATGGCAAAGCAACGCGACGCCGGTTGTGATACTTACTAAAGCAGATTTGGCGGATGAATACGAAGCGCAGATACAGGCTGTACAGGAAATCGCTGTTGGAATTGATGTGATTGCCGTTAGTGCCGTCACCGGTCAGGGGCTTGGAATTATAAGCAATTATCTTCAGCCCCAAAAAACCGTGGTATTCCTCGGCTCTTCCGGCGTTGGCAAATCAAGTCTGCTCAATGCTCTGGCCGGGGAAAAATTGATGGACATAAAAGCAATCCGTGAAAATGATAGCCGAGGTCGGCATACCACAACGCACCGCCAGCTATTTATGCTGCCATACGGTGCGATGGTTATTGACACGCCGGGAATGCGGGAGCTTGGGATGTGGGACGTCAGCTCCGGCCTTGGCGAAGCCTTTTCCGATGTAAAAGAAGTTTTATCTCGCGGATGCAAGTTTACGGACTGTCATCACCAAACCGAACCCGGTTGTGCTGTCAAATCTGCGATTGAAAACGGCGAACTTTCGGCCGACCGTTGGCAAAGCTATTTGAAGCTGAAGCATGAGGCAAAGTATACCGATGATAAAATCGGTTTCATGCGAGAGCGGCAGCAATGGCACAAATCACTTGCCAAATGGAGCAAACAACAAAAGAAAAACGGAGGGATCAAGAAATGATTGTTCAAACAATTGACGGCGTTTCTTTTCAAATGAAAGAAGCATACGATTTTTCATTCATAAACAACTTCGGCAAAGTGTTCCGGGTATTTGACCAATCAGGCTCCGGGTGTATATGCTTTGGCGTGGAAAAAGACGGCAAGCGTTATTTTTTGAAGTTTGCAGGCGCACATACAATCAATGATGCGCTGCGGAACATTGAGGACACAATCCTGCGGTTAAAATATTCCGTTCCAAAATACAAAGCAATGAAGCATCCTTTACTGGTCAATTTAATCGATGCGATGGAAATCGGCGGCGGGTATTTGACTGTATTTGATTGGTTTGACGGCGAAAGCTGCGGATATCCTCAGCGAGAAATGAATAAAAGGTTTTTGGCGCTTCCCGCTGAGAAAAAGATGCTCGTTTATGACGGTATATTAGAATTTCACGCTCATGTCGCAAAATGCGGCTATGTGGCCATTGATTTTAACGACCAAGCCACGCTGTACAATTTCGACAATGGGGACTTTCTCATTTGTGACATTGATTTCTACGCCAAACAATATTATATGAACGGTTATAGCGGAATATGGGGTGATCCGTCGCTCATGTCGCCGGAGGAAAAAAGAAACGGCGCAATAGTCGATGAAATCAGCAATGTGTACGCTATGGGAGCGACCGCGTTTGTTTTCTTTGCAAAGGACGATAAACATTCCCGCGAAAAGTGGACATTGAGCAGCGAGCTATATGAAGTTGCGAAAAAAGCGGTAAGCGAACGGCGGAATCAACGACATCAAACAATCAGCAATCTAATAACAGAATGGAATGCCGCAAAAAATGGTTCACCGCAGTGGAAGTAGCGATAGAAATGGCTATACCTAAAATCCTGTCACAGCATCATCACATAGACAATGCCCGGCTGTCCCGGAATACAGATGGCTGCGTGAAATTTGCAAGTTCAAAGATTTACCCATGTGATATATTCTGAGATTTTCAGAGCCAAAGGTTATGCGGTTAAAACCGCACGGCAATAACCGTGAACTGTCAAGACTTGCGGATTATTCGATATCGTTACAGTTCACCGACACTTGCATATTTACAATTTAATATTGCTTTATATTCTGTTGTTGTGTTATAATAACCTCACCCGTTACCTAAATCAGAGATTTAGAACGGGTCCCGAGAACATTGAAACATGATTTGGCGGTTAAGAGTATTGATATAATCATGTTATAATAACCTCACCCGTTACCTAAATCAGAGATTTAGAACGGGTCCCGAGAACATTGAAACATGATTTTGCGGTTAAGGGTATTGATATAATCATGTTATAATAACCTCACCCGTTACCTAAATCAGAGATTTAGAACGGGTCCCGAGAACATTGAAACATAAATAAAACGCATACGCTTTATTTTATTTATGTTATAATAACCTTATACACCGTTTCGGCATTATCTAAATTATACCGATGCCATAAAAGCAGGTGTGATGATTTGGAAAGGGGTTATTGCAATATACGCTATGCAACTGTCATTCTTTTTAATGTGCTGAAAAAAGCAGTTTTGTAAAACAAATTATGGTTAAGATGGGGCGTTTGTGTCCCGATATATTTCGTATTTGAAAGGATTGTTTTGCTTATGGTAAATTCCTGTGCGGTTGTCCTCGCGGGCGGAAAAGGAACCCGGATGCGTTCCGAATTCCCTAAAACATTACTGGAAGTTTCGGGTGCTCCCATGCTGCAATGGGTTATGGATGTGTGTAAAAATTCACGCATAAACAAAACCTGCGTGGTTACGGGTTACAAAAGCGACTTGGTCGAAAAGTTTTTGCAAGAGAAATATCCGGATTCGTCAACAGCTTATCAAGCCGAACAAAAAGGAACAGGTCATGCGCTGTTTGCTGCCCGCGATTTTATTGAAAATTCCGGATGTGAAGATATTCTTGTGCTGTGCGGCGACTCACCCTTGATGGATGCGGACACCGTAACAAAAGCATATGCGTTTCATATGGAGCGGAATGCGGCGGCTACGGTAATAACCGCAAAAGTTGAAAATCCGGCGGGATACGGGCGGATTATTAGGGAAGACGGTATGGTTTCGGCGATAATGGAGGAAAAAGAACTGGTAAGGTCACAGTTTGGTATCTGCGAAATCAATTCGGGCGCGTATTGGTTCAAGCTAAAGGAAATATTAGGAATACTCGACGAAATAAAAAACAACAACACAAAAGGCGAATATTATTTGACGGATGCTATTGCAATTTTGGCGGAAAAAAAACGGAATGTTAGCGCTTATTCTACCGAAAATAAAAATGTCGCGCTCGGTGCCAATAACTGTGAACAGCTTTATGATCTGAGTGAAATAGCGCGAAAGATGATCATAAAAAAGCATTTGGTTAACGGGGTATCGTTTATGTGTACGGATGGAGTAGTGATAGCTCCCGGAGTTACAATAGGGAGCGGAACCGTAATACTCCCGGGAACACAGATCATCGGAGAAAGTTCGGTCGGTTATAATTGTAAAATAGGACCGAATTCTCATTTAAAAAATATAAAGGTCGGAAACGGAAGTATCATCAACGCAACACAAGCGTATGAGAGTAATATCGGCGGCAATGTAAAAATCGGTCCTTTTTGCCATTTGCGTCCCGGTTGCAATATCGGCGACAATGTGAAAATAGGGGATTTTGTAGAAGTCAAAAACACCGTCTTGGGAGAAAAAACTTCGGTTGCACACTTGTCCTATATAGGAGACAGCGATATTGGCAAGGGGGTAAATCTCGGATGCGGAACTTTTACCGCGAATTATGACGGCGTGAAAAAGTTCCGTACTGTCATTTGTGATAAAGCTTTTATCGGCTGCAACACAAACTTGGTTGCGCCTGTTACGGTCGGCGAGGGTGCGTATACCGCCGCAGGCTCCACGATTACCGGTGATGTTCCCGCAGGAAGTCTGGCAATCGAACGGAACCGTCAGGTTATTAAATCAGGATGGGCAGATAAGAAACTAAAAAATAAAAAATAGAAGGATGTGTTAAAGATGAACATGAACGGCAAGGACATCAAAGTCTTTACAGGCAATTCGAACCCGGTGCTGGCGGAACAGATCGCAAGAAATTTAGGGCTTCCGATGGGCAGTTCAACGGTCAAGGAGTTTGCGGACGGCGAAATTTCGGTTTCTATTCATGAATCAGTACGCGGATCGGAGGTTTTTGTAATACAGTCCACAAGCGATCCTGTAAACAAAAACCTGATGGAACTTCTCATAATGATCGACGCGTTTAAGCGCGCATCCGCAGGCAGTATTGCTGCTGTTATCCCGTATTTCGGTTACGCGCGACAGGATCGCAAAGCAAAGTCGAGGGATCCTATATCCGCAAAACTGATCGCTGATCTCCTCACCGCAGCAGGTGCTGATCGTGTACTCACTATGGATCTGCACGCACCTCAAATACAGGGTTTTTTCAATATACCCGTCGATAACCTGACCGGAATTTCCAGTATATATCCGTATTTTCAAGAAAAATTTGAAAACGAAAACGACAGTGTTGTAGTGGTTTCGCCTGATTTGGGTTCTGTGACCCGTGCGCGGAATTTTGCCGACAAGCTGTACAAACGCCTTGCTATTGTGGACAAACGGCGTCCGAAAGCCAACGAATCCGAAGTTATGAATATAATCGGCGATGTTAAGGATAAAAAGGTCATAATCATAGACGACATTATTGACACAGCGGGCAGTATATGCAATGCTGCTGCGGCACTTGTGGAAATGGGCGGAGCGAAAGAAGTGTACGCTAGCGCAACCCACGGTGCGCTTTCCGGTCCCGCGCTTGAGCGTTTGGAACAAAGCGTTATAAAAGAAGTAGTTTTGCTGGATACCATTCCGGCGAAAAAAGAGACCCTAGATAAAATAAAATATCTTCCGGTTTCGACGGTTTTTGCGGAATCGATCGAACGAATTTATCAAAACAAACCAATATCCGCGCTTTTCACTTGATTTTCAAATGCTTCTCAGATTGGAATTGTTGTAAATAGTATTATAGACCTCCTCGAAAATCATTTCGCAACGTTATGATCTGTGTTCATACATCATGTTTTAATTTCCAAGGAGGTCTCATGAGTATATTTGATATTTTTGCCAAACTAAAAAGACAGAACGACCAAAAACAGGAATCCGCCGGTGCGCCCGAATTTATCATAGCCGGATTGGGGAATCCGGGGAAACGTTATTTGAACACGCGTCACAACTCAGGTTTTTTAGCGGTAGATGCTGTCGCAAAAAGACTAGATATATCCGTTAAAAAGATCAAATTTCAATCATTGACCGCAGAATGTACAATAGCGCAAAAACGCTGTTTGCTGATGAAACCTTCCACCTACATGAACCTTAGCGGTCAGGCTGTTGCAGAAGCAATGCGTTTTTATAAAATTTTGATACACAATGTCATAATTATCCACGACGATGCCGCTCTTCCTTTCGGTAAAATTCGTATTCGCAAAAAAGGCTCGGACGGCGGACACAACGGCTTGAAAAACATTATACGTTTATCCGGAAATAATAATTTTTTACGGATCAAGATCGGTATTGGGGCTCCTGAACACAGCGGGTACGATCTTGCCGCCTGGGCATTATCCTGTATGTCAGCGGACGAGCTTGAACAAATCGGTGATGTTATGAAAAACATTGATGATATTTTAAGTCTGTTGGTTAACGGCAAAACAGATGAGGCGATGAACAAATATAACTAATGAACCGAATATTCCGAAACAGATGTCTATTAGACCTCCCCGAAAATTATTTCGTAACATAATGAACGGAAGATTTTCCGTCACACGGCGTTATTTTATCCTTAAATATCCATGATATTCTCGTCAAAATTGCCTTGTTTGACGAAAAATCATTTGTGTTCATATATCATTTTAATTTCCGAGCAGGTCTATTTTAACGAAGCACAAAAATAAAGGTTGTGTTTAACAGGAGGGGAATCACTTGTTGAGAAAAAAAAGGATCATGTTTGAAAAAGTGTTGTCTGTCGTACTGTCATTCGTAATGCTGCTGCCGATGCTGGCTGCTTTTCGTCTGTTGCCGTTCACGGCATATTCCGTCGGCGGCGATGAAACCGTAACCGAAGAATTTCCGTTTTCGGATGTTTTTGATATGCGTTCCGACCCGGACACCGCAAATGCGGAATTCGATCCCTCAACGCTGGAAAACGGGCGGCTGTGGACGGATAAAACGGTAAGCGAAGATAAATTCATACTCTATGACACAGCGGGTAAACCTATAGATGGAATTGATGCGCAGCCGGACGAATTTTTAATTACCCTTTCTGCGTTGAGCCAGTCCTTTTCCGTTGATACCTTTGTGGAACCGACGGATACCGTGTTTGTTCTTGACGTTTCAGCAAGTATGTACATAAACAAACTCGATAACGGGAAATCCCGGATAGAAATGCTTGTTGAGGCGTTAAACGATGCCATTGTAACGATGATGGACGGGAATCCCAACAATCGGTTCGCCGTTGTAGCATATGGCGGCGATTCCGGCAACTCCCGGATCTATCCGATTTTAAAACTTGGCCATCACGTTGTGAGCGACGGGAAATATTTTTCCATGCGGAGTGCCGCTTATGTGCAGGTAAGCAGTCAGATCCCCGATTCATCGCTGATCGATCCCAGCAACCGTGCGGTTCGTGTCAACGGAGGTACGCCTACCCAACGGGGTATTTATGCCGGAGCAAAAATTTTGCTGGATAATAACGACACCACCTATACCGTTAACCGTAACGGCAATCAGGTTACCGTCACTCGTAAACCCAATATAGTGTTGATGACGGACGGCGGTCCGACATTGGGCTGGACTGATTACCGGTTTGAAGCACCGGACAGCGATACCGACAACGGATTCGATTGCGGCGATGCAAATCACACGGATATGGCGATAGATTTACTCACCGTTCTGACTGCCGCACATATGAAACAAACGGTGCGGAACCATTATTACAAAGAAGACAATGCCAAGTCGGTAGGATTTTTTACAATCGGTCTGGATGTCGATTCGGTACACGCTCACGCATCAATGAATCCGTATGGTTTTCCCGATCCGCCTGTTGCGGGCGTATCTTTCAACGCCGAATTGATCCGGCAATCTTATTCCGGCAATATTTACAATATGAAATCTCTGCTTGACAGCTTTGTTGCGGGCGAAGAAGTCACCTTTCCCGCGCTGAACAAGGGCGCAACCTCCGTTCGTTCGTTAAGAAGTGTCCAAAACACCGGAAATTTCATAAAAACCTATGATTATACCGACCGTTATTACTCTGCAATTTCCGCTAAAGGCTTGGAGGATGCGTTTGCGGAAATTGCACATAAACTGGTGTCCAAGGGTAGTTACAGTACCAAAGTGGATCCGGGCAGCCCGCCGGATTTTGACGGATATCTCGTTTTTTCCGATGTTATCGGCGAATACATGGAGGTTCGGGATGTCAAGGGGTTGTGGTATGAAAATAACCGTTATGACGGCCATATTTTCGCAAAGGAAATAAGCCGGCCAGATATGCAGGCCGAATTTATCCATGTCCTGGAGGAATACGGTATTCCGCAAAACGCAGCACCTTTGCTTTTGTCCTCAAATCTTGCCGCCGGAAAAGCGAACGGCGGACTGTATTTCGGCGACGACCTCGATTTCAGTAATAAAATCACTTATTACACGGATTCAGAAAGAAATTATGCCGGCAGTTATTTTACTGCCGAAGGAACTCCTGCCGCAGTCCCTTCCGGCGCGATGTGTGCCGTCGAAATGTATACTGTACGGGGAAGTACCGTCAATTCTGTAACCGGCGAACCTACCGACCTGATGGATATTTCTTTCCAGGTGGTCACCGCGTTGGAAACCGGCAGTTATCAATGCGTATTTTCGGACGGCAATGCTTTGACTCGAAGCTTGAAAAAAGGCGATCAGGTTGTTCGCTGGCATATCCCGGCAAGTTTGATTCCCCTGCGTACCGTCCGTCCTGTTTTTGACGAAGACGGCATTACCGTGACAGCCATGCAGATCGCCGAAGCTGTACCGATTCGGATCGTCTATTCGGTGGGGCTGCGGCCCGATCTTGTGCTTGCGAAGCTTGACGAGGATTATTCGGACGAAAATAAAGCGTCAGGAGCTTATTATTTTTATACGAACCAATATCAACACCCGAAAAATCTTTCTATTGCGTTTTTCCAGCCCAGCGAGAGCAACCCCTATTATTATTATACCGAAGCGGAAACTGATCAGGACGGTAGAATACCGCTTTATGATGAAACCGGTAATCCGGCTGAATCTTATACTGTCGGCGGAATGTATACCAAGAACGTGGTTTTTGATTTGGAAACACCGGGGTATCTCAGAGAAATATTTCTTCCGGTTAACGAAACCGTTGCGGATATTTCAGGAAAAAACGGTGTCCCCTATATCGAACCGGGTCAAAATAAATGGCAAAAAAATGCGTATGGCATGAAGTCGGAGGATATTGCCGGAACGGAATTACCCTACGCTTTTTTGGATGAGCATTTTAAAAGCAATGGCGAATTGATCCGGGTGCGGTACCTAATGAATAACGGACGGATAACCGTACCGTTTACCGACCTTAAAGTTATTAAAGAATGGAGCAGTGGGCTTGATACCCTCATCAAACCGGAATATATACAGCTATACGCAAATGGGGAGGCTTTCGGTGACCCCGTTCTGCTGACACCCGAGGATGCCGGCTCCGGAGTAAATCCCACCGCTGAATATACCTGGGAATACATTCCCGTATATAATCCGAAACCGGACGATCCCGCCGCCGCGGTTTTCATACGGTATACCGTTGCAGAAGGAACTGTTACTTCCGGCACATTCATCCCTTACGGTGAAAACGAAGATTTTATCGTCAATTATTATCAGCCGCAATGGGACAATTCCCATAACGTTTGGTCAGATGCGCAAATCGTCAACACCATGCGGGCGGTTCCGTATGCGCCGCAGAGATTATTTGTCATAGATAAATCATTTGAGGGGCTTCAACCCTCAGATATATTTACCGGCCCTCTTTCCGTTGCGTTTGAAATATACATAGACGAAGGGAGCGGGTTCGCAGACGATCCCGCCATAACGATATATTATCCGAGGGATTTTATCAACGGCAGATATATTTTCGATTCAACGGTTCAAAGCGAAAACTACAAAATAACGGAAAAACATATCGCCGATATTGATGGATGGATATGGTCTCTTTCCGCCGCCGCAGATACCGATCCTGCAAACTATGATCTTGCGGCGGATGACGGCGGTTATACACTGGTGATCGAAAATATTGAAAACAATTCCGTTGTTAATATCAATCTTCTCAATTCTTACACTCATGCCAACCCGACCCGGCTGACACTGGAAAAGAAGTATGCCGGAAGCATCGGTTCGGACGATACCCACGACATTACGTTTGTCGTCGAAGGTTGGACCGACGATACAAAAACCACACAGATATTCTCTGATTCCACCCACTGCCATTATATCAAACATGAGGGCGGTGTTATCGCTTTCCCGATTCCTGTCGGCGAGAACGGCATCGGCATAGACGGAGCGGAGCATCCGCAGATACTGCCGCCCGGATATTATACCGTCACGGAATATGGCGCGGCGGGCGCAATAAACTCCGGCGATCCTTATTCCCGTGTCCATGACGTAATTCTTACCGCTGACGGTGATGCCGCCGGATTGAGCAAAACCGCAGATAACGAGGTCGGCTTCCTGTTGAACGACGGCGACGACGTAACCGTTACACTGACGAATACATATAAACAAAGAGCCGCGCTGATACTTGAGAAAACGATCATTTGCGATGAAGACACTGTTGCGCCGGAGGAAATAGTATTTACAGTCGAAGGTTCGGGCGGATATCAAGAATCCATCGCTTACGGTATGTTCAAGGACGGCAAATATGTGTTGAAAGGGCTGGTTCCGGGAACCTATACCGTTATCGAAGAGCCGGGAACCGGCGTGGTTCCGGGATATGACGCCCACGCCGTATCGGTTGACGGGATTGCGGGAAACAGTAAAACCGTTACCCTTGTTTATGACGGCAATGACGAAACCGTCGCTTTTGCCAACACATATGTCAAGCAGCAAAATCCGCCGCCCGCGAATCTGATGCTGGAAAAGATTTTGATCGGCGATGTGCCGGATCCGATTCCTGCGGATATTGTGTTCCGCATCACTAATTCCGGCGAATATGACAAGTCGGTTCCGTACAGTGATTTTATTAACGGGAAATACGAAATAACCGGACTGGAACCCGGTGATTATACCGTGCTGGAAAGCGGCGGGGAATCTGACGGCTATTCGCTGTCTGTCAACCATGAGGATGGCTTCACGGTTTCGTTGGATCACGGAAGCGATACAACGGTTGTTTTCACAAATACATATACAAAGAAACCGGATGATCCTGACACAAAGCCGTCGCTGACGGTACGCAAAGTGTTCCGCGGACTGGAAACCTCCGAAATTCCAAAGGATATTTTAATCATTATTACAGGGCCGGATGGGTTTTATGAAACCCTGGGATATGACGATCTGGTAAACGACCGCGGAAAGTTCGAAAATCTTTCAGCTTCCGGTGATTACATTATAACCGAAAGCGGCTGTGAAGTACCCGGCTTTGATATGACGGTCAACCCGGTTTTGCCGCTGACTGTTAGTATAAACCTTATAAACGAAACGGACGAAAATTCCGTTGTAACAATTGAAAATACATATGTAAAAACACAGGAACCGCCGGGCAACGGGTCTGAATCACCGAAAGATGACCCTAATGACCCTAACGACCCTAGTGACCCTGAACCGCCGGACAGCGAACCCGAACAACCCGAACACTCGGAAAATGACCCTGAACCGCCGGATGAAGACCCGTTACCATCCTCCAAAAGTGACGACTCTGAGCCGCCGGACGATACAACGAAGGAGCCGAAAAACACAAACCCGGATACGGGTAACCGGCAAAATCCAATAGTATGGCTTATAATTTCCGGCTTGTCTTTATTCATCATTTGTGTTGTGACCGCGATCGGAATGTTCAAAAAAAGACGGTAGAGCCTGTGTGCAGCTTTTAATACCCCGCCGCAAAGCGGCGGGGTATTGATTGATGGTTCTACCATCGGATATATCGTTGAAATTTAAGGTTTCATACTAATCCCACATTAAAATCATCGTTTCAAACTTCGTTCGTTATTCGTTTTTCTTAAAAAACTACTCACTCGTTTTCAACGGTTTTTAAAATGGGATTAGTATAACATCATTAGACCTCCTCGGAAATTAAACCGTGATGTATGAACACAGATCATAACGTCGCGAAGTGGTTTTCGAGGAGATCTATTAGCTATTCTCCGCTGATAGCCGTATCCTGTAACGCATCATAGCCTTCCTCTCCGGTTCTTACTTTTATGGCGTTTTCAACATCGTAGACAAAGATTTTGCCGTCTCCGATATTGCCTGTGTACAGTACCTCCTTGACAGTTTCGACCAGAGTTTCTACCGGTATCTTGCTGATCACAACATCAATTTGAATTTTGGGCAGCAAGGGTTCGTCAAGCGGGACACCGCGGTATGTATGAGTATGCCCCCGCTGTACCCCATAACCAAGTACGTTTGTAACCGTTATTCCCGTTATCCCGATTTGATCAAACGCTTCTTTCAATAAAGCGAATCTCTCGGGTTTGGTTATTATCGTCACTTTAGTCATCTTTTTACCCGTGGAGGTATCGGAAACGGCGACCGCTTTTTCACGGGGTACAACTTTAACGGCAGCCCCGATGCCCGAATTGGCTTCTATCGGCATAAAATCAGCATAACTTCCAGCCTGCATACCATGTTCGGCAGCATCAAGTCCGCGAATTTCTTCCTCAGCGGATGCACGCAGACCAACGGTCTTTTTAATAACCGTAAAAGTTATAACCATCATAATAATCGTCCATACGGCAATTGAAAGAACGCCCAGCGCCTGTACACCCAAAAGTTTTGCACCGCCGCCGTAGAACAACCCTTGCGCCTCGGAAATCCAAAGCAATTCTCCGTCTTCGATCATTTGCAAGCCTGTTTCAGGGTCAATTGCCGGAATGATCTTGGCGAACAACCCTACAGCAAGAGTTCCCCATATACCGCATACACCGTGTACCGCAACCGCTCCGACGGGATCGTCTACATGGAGCTTCATGTCGATCACCTCAACGGCAATCACAACCAGTATACCGGCAACCGCGCCTATGATCAATGCACCCAGAGCGTCTACATTAGCGCATCCTGCCGTAATTCCGACAAGTCCCGCAAGCGAACCGTTGAGTGACATTGAAACATCCGGTTTGCCGTTTTTAACCCAGGTGAAAACCATAGTCATAAATGCACCGGCGGCTGCCGCCAACGCAGTGGTTAAGAATATAGAACCGAGCTGCGGAAGATTTTCAGCCGCCGCTCCGTTGAATCCGAACCAGCCGAACCACAGGATAAAACAACCCAGTGCGCCGAGGGTCAGCGAATGACCCGGAATAGCGCGGGAGATTTTTTTACCTGTCTTTTTATCGGTTTTGTACTTACCGATCCTGGGACCGAGAATAGCCGCACCTATGAACGCCGAAATACCTCCCACCATGTGGATCGCCGAAGAACCTGCAAAATCGGTAAAACCAAGCTGTGCCAGCCAGCCGCTTTCGTTCCATACCCAACCCGCCTGAACGGGATAGACGACCGAAGTTATGAAAACCGTGTAAATCAAATAAGAGGCAAACTTTGTGCGTTCCGCCATTGCTCCCGATACGATTGTCGCAGCCGTCGCGCAAAATACCAGGTTAAATACGAAATTCGAAAAATCAAATTTTGCGAAGTCGGTAAAAATACCGAGATTGGGTATACCGATAATGCCGAACACATAATCCTGCGCACACATGATCGAAAACCCGATGAACACAAAGCACACCGTTCCGACACAAAAATCCATCAAATTTTTCATGATGATATTCGCTGAGTTTTTCGCCCGGGTGAAACCTGCTTCCACCATTGCAAAACCGCACTGCATAAAAAATACCATTGCCGCCGCGAGTAAGAACCAAATGCCAAAATCCATTGTTAACTCCACCTTTCATTTTTTAAGTATAAATTTATATATAGCAAAAGCGTGCGTCCTTTCCGCCTTGGTTCCCAACGGAAGAGCGCACGCCTTTGTGCATAAATAAATCTGCGTTTATATTACGCTGTAAAGTAATTTTGCATAGCTTGGAAACGGCCAGTGTTTTCTTGCCACCAGCGTTTCAAGCTCATCCACTACCAACCGTAACTCCGACATAGCGGCAAAAACCCTGTCACGGTAAAATCTTGCGTGTGTCAAAACATCCTGTTCTTCTCCGGATTCCAGAATTGCGCTCTCAAGAATTTTCAGCTTTTTCATCAAACAGGACGACAGTTTTGAAATGTCCGCCAGCAGTTCACCTTCCATCAGGGTATCAAATTCACCGCTGTTTTTCTTTTTGCTCAAAAGCCCGGACAGATCGCACTGGTAATCTACGCACGCCGGAATAATTTCACCCCTAACCATGTCCACCATGGCGAGTGCCTCAATATGAATGGTTTTACAATAACCCTCCAGAAGAATCTCATAGCGGGAGCGGAGTTCCGATTCGGTAAATACACCATGGTTGGTAAACAACTCAATGCTTTTCGGGGAAACAAACTCAGGGAGCGCATCCACCGTAGTTTTCAGATTGGATAATCCGCGTTTGCCTGCCTCATCGACCCATTTGTCGGAATAATTGTTTCCGTTGAATACGATTCTTTTGTGCTGTTTGAATGTTTCCTTGATCAGCAATGCCAAATCTCCGTTAAATTCACCGGATTTTTCCAAACGATCCGCGAACTGCCGCAGAACTTCTGCAATTACCGTATTCAAAACAATGTTAGGCCCTGCGATAGAAAAGGTTGAACCCAGCATACGAAATTCAAATTTATTGCCGGTGAAAGCGAAGGGCGATGTCCGGTTGCGGTCGGTCGTGTCTTTCGGGAAGTGCGGAAGAACGGTTACACCGATTTGCATCGGCTGCTTTCCTTTGCCTTGGTATGCAGCACCCGATTCAAGTGCTTCAAAAATTTCAGTCAATTCCTGCCCCAAGAAGATAGACACAATGGCAGGCGGCGCTTCGTTCGCACCAAGCCGGTGATCGTTGCCGGCACTTGCCGCTGAAACTCTGAGCAGATCCTGATATTCATCAATCGCCTTGATGACCGCAACCAGAAACAATAAGAACTGCGCATTTTCGTGCGGTGTTTTACCCGGATCCAAAAGGTTGATACCCGTATCGGTACTAAAAGACCAGTTATTGTGTTTGCCGCTGCCGTTTACGCCGGCAAAAGGTTTTTCATGGAGTAAACAGGCAAGCCCGTGACGGTCTGCGACGATCTTCATCATTTCCATAGCAAGCTGATTATGGTCGGTAGCAATATTGGTCGTCGAATAAACCGGTGCCAGCTCATGTTGTGCCGGTGCAACCTCGTTGTGCTTAGTCTTAGCGTAAATCCCCAGCTTCCAAAGCTCTTCATCAAGCTCCCTCATAAAAGCGGACACCCGTGGCTTTATACTTCCGAAATAATGATCTTCAAGCTCCTGACCTTTGGGGGGGCGGGCACCGAGCAGCGTTCTGCCGGTATACATCAGATCCGGACGTTTTAAAAACATCTCTTTGTCGATGAGAAAGTATTCCTGCTCCGGACCGACTTCCGCTGTTACACGCTGCGCAACCGTGTTACCAAAAAGTCTAAGTATTCGCATTGCCTGTTTATCAACAGCCTCCATCGAACGGAGCAGCGGTGTCTTCTTATCAAGAGCTTCACCGCTATATGAACAGAAAGCGGTCGGGATACACAGCGTGCCGTCCTTTATAAAGGCGTAAGAGGTCGTATCCCAGACGGTGTAACCTCTCGCCTCAAATGTTGCGCGCAAACCGCCGGAGGGGAAACTGGAAGCATCCGGTTCGCCCCGTACAAGTTCCTTTCCCGAAAATTCCATGATAATTTTCCCGTCGCCGGAAGGGGAAATAAAACTGTCATGTTTTTCCGCCGTGATACCGGTCATAGGCTGGAACCAATGAGTAAAATGGGTTGCTCCTTTTTCTACGGCCCACTCTTTCATTGTGCTGGCGACTACATTTGCAACCTCAAGCTCCAGATGTGTACCCTGTGACATGGTCTTTTTAAGTGCTTTATAGATGTCTTTCGGCAGCTTTCCCCTCATGACATCGTCATTAAAAACCATGCTTCCAAACAGCTTTGGAATGTTTTTCATCGTGACCACCTCGTAAAATTTATTTTACACCGGCTTTGTGCCGGTTGTTTCCGGATAATCAAAACCCGTTGGGAAAGAACCGCTCTTACCGGTTATTCATGATTCAAAAAACCTTTCAAAAAATATAGCACTGCGACTTGATCCAGTTCACAGCGCCTTTGCTATGTATTAGACCTCCTCGAAAACCACTTCTCGACGTACACACGGTGTTAATTTATCCTCAAATATTCATGATATTCTCGTCAAAATTTCTTTGTTTGACGAAAAATTATCTGTGTTCATACATCACGTTTTAATTTCTGAGGAGGTCTATTGAAATATGATATATCAAACCCACATGAACGGAAAGAATTTATATGAAAAAAGAATTAATAAAACCTAAATTCAAAATTACCCGACAACACGTTGAGGGAGCTATTGCCATGCTGCTGGTATGCGTGCTGACCGTTTCGGCGATTTCCATATCGACAAGAGGCGGCTGGCCGTTTGGTGCCGTGTTTGAAGGGTATGAGGAAGCACAGGAAAAGACGATTGCCATCAGTCCGAACAGCATTGATGCCGTCAAGGATTACGCAGGACAAGCCTTCACCCTGACCGGGCTTCCCGAAGGCGAACACGCCAATATCAAGCCGGAACACGTTGTTTTAGGCGGTTATTTCGACGGCTTGACGGTTCAGAAGGTTGAAGTATCAGAAGCAAATCTGGTCGTCACGGTTGCCGCAGGGAACGCTCACGAAAACAGTGCCGCGGTCGATTGGGAGGATTATAATGGCGGTAATGGCATTATTGCCGTATCACCCGCGGCTTTCAGCGATAAATCCTTCTATTATCAAGGTGAAACAGTCGTTCTCTATCCCCGACTGATTTCCGAAACCGAGGCAATCGCACAAAAAGATGATTTGACGGTCTCGCAGGAAATCACGCTTACGCTGGAAAACGACAGCTTTGCCGGGACAATGACGGCGGATGATCTGGAAATCAGCGGCGGGTTTGATCAGGTAAAGGCCGAAAAATTTCGCCATGAAGGGCAAAAACTTATCTTCACGCTGAACGGCAAGGCGGACGGTGAATTCGGCGGTGCACATTTTACTGTTCCCGGGGATAAACTGTCCAAAAAATTGGATGTCAGTTTCTCATCCGGGATCGGCCGCGTACCTATGGCGGTTCAGTCCGGTCCGCTCTATATCAATAGCCCGGAGCCGCAAAAGCTTAGAATCTTTATAGATTACGATGCCTTCACAGATGATGTTAATCTCTCTATGATAACGTTTGGCGGCGTTATGTCTGCGTTTGAAGTTGCCGGCTTTGAGCGTATCAACGCGAAGACCGTTGAACTCACCTTGAAAGGCGGTCCGTCCGCCGCGGGTACCGGCACGGTGCGGTTTGACTCGGCAGCTGTTTTATCCGGCCGTTCGGGACGGACTGCAGAAATTACCGCCGCAAGCGATAACGTCGCAAGCGATAGCGTCGCAACCGCCTTAACTGCAGGCAGAAATAACGTTGAAGCGATCCGGACATCCGGGGCGGGGGTAGCCGTAAGCGCTTTGTATTTTCTATGTTCCAAGGCATGGGCATATGGGACGGCGGAAATTCGTAAAACCGAAACAACAGGCTCGTTTTTCTCTACGCTGGGGCTATCGTCAGTCCAAGCGGAAACGCAAAAAATGCTGCAGGAAATAAGCGGCAAGCTTGATAAAATGTCTGCGGAAATTTCTGTCAACAATCAGGTGCTCCACAACCGGATCAACGCGTTGGAGTACGACCTCTCAGCTACGGTTATCCAAAATAGTACGCTGAACTCAATTGATAAGATGTACAGAGATTTCAGGAGCAAAACCAAGGGTAATATTTCGCAAGGAGCTTTTGACGACTGGTGCTACAACAATCTTCGCTATACTTCATCGGGAAGCAATCCCGCTAAAAATTATTTGGACACGCTGGGGCTGCTTTTGGATGAGTTGAACCCGTACGGAAGCGGAAACGCGCTGAAAAAAACTTCCCTCTTCCGGCAGTACGAAAGGACTTGCAAATCCCATGTACCTTTTGAGCATAACACCTTTATGTCGGTGACGAGTTATGCCTGGGACTGGGATGCGGCATTCGCGAACTACCTGATGCTCGCTACCACGATTGTAGATTACAACAGGGACAAAAACCCTGAACTTACAGATGTGAACCTCGAAAACCTGCTTGATGATTTTGCTTCCTTAAGCAACAATACGCGAATCACGTTTGAAAACATTAAAAAATATATCATTACGCAACCTTACGCTAAATCATATGAGCAATTGTTGGTTGACCCCGGCAAGGATATATATTACGTTGTAAGGCAAGACGGGACAGCGCATATAATCAGCAGCCCTTCACAATTGAGCGGAACCGCCCATAGCCGCAGGGATTCCAAAGATTCATATTACTCTCCGGCGGCAAGTTCCGGCACGATAACAGCAGGTGCATTCTATGCCCGTGTCAACAACGGTAACAACGGTGCCGCGGCCTATCGTTACGATTATCTTGCGGTTAATTATAAAAAAGATTATAACGGAATAAGTTTCAAAAGCGAGTTTGCCGAAAACAAAGCCACGGTAACGCCGCCGTATAAGGTGAACGCGTTTTTGCAAAATCTTCAGGTAACCGTTCCGGGTAAAAATCTTAACAATATTTTCGCGGACTATCTTATCTCGTATGATGATTTGCAATCGAGAAATATAAAGAAGAACTGGACTCGGAAGTTTGACTGGCTGTACGGAGCTCATACAGATTTTTTCAAAAAGTCAATGTCGGTTTATTACAACGACAGGACGTTGATGATAGACGCGGTTTCCGCTCCCTCCGGCACCTTGAGTTATCAATCCGTTACCTGTGAAGACGGTTTATATAAGACCAAACAAAGTGTTAAGTCCGGTGATGTTATTATGGTGTTGCTGTGTCCCAAATAATTTTGCAAATAGGAAAAAGAGAACGTTTTGAAGAATAAAATTTTTATTGTAAGCGCTTTTATACTTTCGGTCGTGTATATCATTTTAAGCCTGACGGGTATTGCGGGGATATCTTCCCCGCAAGGCGGTCTCATATACCGAATAATTATGATTTTCGTTCTTTTTTATGCCTGTTTTCGTGCTTTTGCCGGCGTAGCAGCCACGGGCAGCCATGATGCGATTTTGACCGGCTCGCTTGGTCTTGGGGTGCTGGCGATAAATGAAGTATACGCACTTTGTTATATTTACCTGCTGAAAGGCTCGGCCGCGGATATTACCGTCAGCAATTACAGCCGCAACTGCGCCTATCTGTTTTTTGCAGCGGCATTGGTTTTGATGATCCCGGACACGATGAAAAGCAAAAAGGCTCTGCGAGTCATTGTTAATATCCTTTCTCCGTCAGCCATACTAATGATTTTTTACGGAGTGATTGCAAATGACCCCCGGATTTTATACTCTTCCGCGTTGCTGATCGTGACTTTGTGTATCCTGCCCGCCGTAATTTTGCTGATAACCGGAGGGCGGGATACCAAGCTTTTTTCCGGTTCAATCATTTCAATTAGTGTATTAGATACCTTAGGCCGCTTGTCTATTATATACGGCGAGAGCAGCTATTGGCGCGATATTAACCTTTCGCTGTACCCGGTGGTGTATTTATTGATCGGGATTTCGCTGCTCAGGATAGAGCGTGTTAACACGGCAAAAAAGGCGGTGAGCGGTCATAGGTGATCTGCAGTTTCAATTTTTGAGCGCTTTTATTGCAATGGTCATCCCGCTTTTATTCGTTGCCGTTATGCTTGACCGGTCAGACTGCAGGCGAATCATTCTCTATTTTTGCTGGGGTGTGTTCGCGGGTGTGTTATCGTATAATCTTAACAATTTTTTCGGTTCAACATGGGAACAAACGCAGCG
The DNA here is from genome assembly GCA_009778115.1 of Oscillospiraceae bacterium. Lineage (GTDB taxonomy): Bacteria > Bacillota > Clostridia > Oscillospirales > Ruminococcaceae > WRME01. The sequence goes on from WRKL01000016.1 coordinate 19,890, forward strand.
GATGACGATTTCCATTGCGCCGATGGTCGAAGAGCTATGCAAAGGGCTTCCTGTACTGTTGTTTCTAAATCAAAAAAATATCCTCACCTAACCAGGCTGATTGTTTTTTGCGCGATGGCAAGCGGGATTGGATTCTCCGTTCAGGAGTCCATGTATTATTTCGCCGTATCCTCGCGTGAAGTCATGGATATATGGCTGTTGGTGATCAGGACGCTGACGACGGCGCTTATGCACGGCATTACCACCGCTGCTTTCGGGATAGGCTTGCTGCTCTTGAACAAACGAAAGAACCTCATTGTTCCGCTGATATTCGGGCTTTTCGCTCTTTGTGCCAGCATACACGCGTTGTTCAATCTAATTTTGCAGACGAATTTTGCTTTTGCGGCAATCATTATGCCGATTGCGATGTTCTTTGCGGGGTGGGTATTCCTCAGGAACAGAGAAGGGGTGGTATAAAAAATATTTAAATTTTCGTCAAATGCTTTAACTGCTTTGACCGATTTAACCGGTTTAACCGGTCAAGCGTTTTTGTCTTGCGATAGTTTAACAGACCTTCGCCGCACGGCGATAATTTATCCTTGAATGTCCATGATATTTTTGTCAAAATTGCCTTGTTTGACGAAAAATCATCTGTGTTCATAGTAAAATACAGTAAACCGGGCGGTTAATAAGATGTCTATGGCCTCAAGCAGACCTCACAAACGAAAAATTCGGGGTTTTAGACTCTTGACAATAACTGAAAAATAATGTTAATATATTAAAAAGAATTGCATGATTAAACTTCTTAATTTTTCACTGAACATATTTCTAACAGGCAAATTCAAATGCTGTCCCGGCAAAAAAGACGGTTGGGAGGATTAAATTCAAGTTATGGATGTAATTTTAGAACAGCTCGTTGCACGCAAAAAAACTCCGGTGGATATGATTAAAATTATGGCGACATTTCTCGCCAGCGTTGTTGCCGCTTCCGCGCTCGTGTTTATCGTTGCCCCGTATTTGGGTACGTTTGCGACGTTTGTAGCGTTATCGTCGGTTGGAGTATTGTACGGCGGTTACCAATTGGCAATTTCATATAATATCGAATATGAGTATATTATAATCAACAACGAAATTGATGTGGACAAGATTATAGCGCGGCGCAGACGAAAACGTATTTTGACCACTAAAATCACAAACTGGGAAAAATTCGGAATATACGAAAAAGCCAAATGTGATTTTCCGACGGACACTATAGTGGATGCCTGTGCGGACAGTAGAGCGGCAAACAATTACTGCGCGCTCTTTAATCATAATAAACTGGGAAAAACTCTGCTTATTTTTTCCCCCAACGAAAAAATGCTGGAGAATGTGCAAAAATATATAACTTCGGCAATGAAAATTCAAATAGATTAGATAGCTATGATAAAAACAGGAATAGATCTTCTGGAAATTGAAAGAATGCGCAAGAGTGCGAAAAATCCGCGCTTTGTTTCAAGATTTTTCGCAGAATCAGAAATCGAATATTTTAACACCCTGCCCGACCCGGCACCGTCGATGGCGGCAAACTTTTCTGCAAAAGAAGCACTCGGCAAAGCGCTGGGAATCGGAATATTCAAGATTATTCCAGCGGGTGCCGCGGTTTTGCGTAATAAAGCGGGGGAACCGTACTTTGAATTTTCCGGCAAAACCCTCGCTTGTACAAAAAAAAGCGGATTCAAATTTTCGGTGAGCCTTACCCACACAAAAACGACCGCCGGCGCAATTGTAATTGCATATAAATAAATAATGGACGAAGTGAAAACCGTATGCGTGTTATATCAGGCAAATTCAAAGGATTAAAACTCTTCACACTCGGGGGTGAAAATACCCGGCCAACCTCCAACCGTGTAAAAGAGGGCATTTTCAACGCTTTGCAAGCATCCTTTGATTTGAACGGCAAGCGAGTTCTCGACCTTTTCGCGGGCAGCGGACAAATGGGTATTGAAGCGTTGAGCCGCGGCGCATCCGAATGTGTTTTTGTAGATTCAAATCCCAAAGCCGTGCAGATTTTACGCAAAAATCTGGCAAAACCGCAATTGGAAGATTTCGCAGATGTTATTACATCTGATGTATTCCGTTATCTTAAAAACACCGATAAGGTTTTTGATTTAATTTTTATAGATGCGCCATACCGGAAAAAGTTTATACCCCGCGTCCTTTCGGCATTAAACACAGTCAAATCTCCGGAGGATATAAATGCAAAAATAATTTCCCCCGGTGCTGCGGTGGTATGCGAACTGGAAAAAGGCGAAGAAAAACTACCTGAAGCGGTTTCGCTGTTATCCCTTTACAAAACTTATAAATATGGTAGAATAGAAACAGCGATATATTTTAATGCCGTTCAATAAACGAACTGCTCTATGCGAAAATTATAAAATATCGAAAGGAATGCAGGTGTTAAAAATTATGGAAAAAACGATCCGCAGAAAAGCGGTCTGTCCGGGTAGTTTTGACCCTGTGACCAACGGTCATATTGATATAATCGAACGCGCGATTGCACTCTTTGACGAGATCGTTGTTTTAATAAGCGATAACCCTGACAAAAGGTACGCTTTCACGCTGCAGGAGCGGATAAATGCGGTAACTGCGGCTACAAGCGGCTTTAGCGGCGTAAGAGTGGAAACTCTTTCCGGACTGCTTGCAGATTATATGAAAACCAGCGGGGCTTCGGCTGTGATCAGAGGGCTGCGCGCCACATCGGATTTTGAATATGAATTTCAAATGGCGCTTACTAACCGCAAACTGAACGCCGGTCATGAAACAGTGTTTTTGAGTGCCGCATTGCATAATACATATCTCAGCTCGTCTATGGTAAAACAAATATGTTCGCTGGGCGGTGATATTTCTTCGTTTGTCCCGCCGTCGGTATTGAATATGATCCAAGATAAATTGGCAAAATAATATTTATAAAAATAAACTTGAAAAGGATAGTGATTTTTCGATGAACGTATACGATATTATGGACCTGATAGACGAGTTGATAGACCAGTCTACAGCTCTTCCTTTTTCCAAAGGCAGAGTTATAATTGATGCGGAAAAACTTTCGGATCTGCTTGCAAATATCCGGCTTAATCTGCCCACGGAGATAAAAAATTCACAGCTTATATGTGATGATCGCGAAGAAATCATCACCAACGCAAAAAAAGAAGCTGATAATATCATCCGGACAGCGGAAGAAAGAGCAAAACGTATTGTGAACGAACAGGAAATCGTCAAACACGCCCAAACTAAGGCGAACGACATGAAAACCCATGCTCATACTACGGCGCGTGAAACCCGTAAAGCATCGTTCGAATTCGCCGATAAAGCACTTTCCATAACCGAGAGTACGCTGACCAAAGCCTTGTCCGATGTACGGGAAGGGCGGCAAACGTTAAAGAAAACTATTCATCATAAATAGAGAGGGTAGAGAGGGTTTCTTATGCTCCAAAATAAATTTTATATTACGACCGCAATTCCCTACGCATCGCAAAAACCGCATATCGGCAATGCCTATGACGGTATTCTGGCGGACATGATCGCGCGTTATAAGAGATTGAAAGGCTTGGATGTGCTTTTATGTACCGGCATGGATGAACACGGGCAAAAAATCCAGAACTCCGCGCAAAAAGCCGGGATCACTCCGCAGGAATATGCCGACGATATTTGTGAGTATACGCAAAAAGTGTGGGAAAAACTTAACGTTAAGTATGACCTTTTCATCCGCACTACCAGCGATTTTCACAAAGAGTCGGTACGGACGATGTTCAATAAACTGTATGAAAAAGGCGATATATACAAAGGGGAATATCAGGGAATGTATTGTGTTTCCTGTGAGCTTTTTTCTACCGAAAGTCAGCTTGAAGACGGTAAATGCCCGGATTGCGGCAGGGATGTTGCTGCAACCACGGAATCTGCGTATTTTTTCAGGCTTTCAAAATATCAGGACAGATTGATTAGTTATATCGAACAGAATGATAATTTTATCGTACCCGAAAGCCGTAAAAAGGAAATGTTAAACAACTTCCTCAAGCCGGGACTGCAAGATTTGTGCGTATCCCGCTCCACCTTTGATTGGGGTATAAAAGTTGACTTCGATCCGGATCATGTTGTGTATGTGTGGATTGATGCGCTTTCGAACTATATAACCGCCCTCGGGTATCATCCCGACAAACTTTCTGAGGATTTCAAGAAATGGTGGCCGGCGGATCTTCATGTTATCGGTAAGGATATTGTCAGATTTCATTCAATTTATTGGCCGGCTTTTCTGATGGCGCTGGATATCCCTCTGCCCCGCCAGATACTTGGACATCCCTGGCTTTTGATGGGCGACCGAAAAATGAGCAAAACCGATGGAAATGTACTTTATACCTTAGATTTATGTGAAAAATACGGTACGGATGCGGTGCGCTATTATTCATTGAGCGAAATGCCGTATGCGGCGGACGGTGTTATTACCGAAGAGCTTCTGGTGTTAAAATACAATTCTGACCTTGCCAATACACTGGGCAATTTAGTTTCACGCACGGTTACAATGGTCAAAAAATATTTCGGCGGCATTGTTCCGCAATATTCTGAGCCGGGCGATCACGATGAAGATTTGAAACATACCGCTAGTGTTACCGTGCGCGAATATTTTGAAAAGATGAATGAGTACAGAGTCGGTGAAGCGTTAAACGCGGTGCTAAATCTGGCAAGGCGCGCCAACAAATACATCGACGAAACAACACCGTGGATCCTCGCCAAAGACGAAAATGCAAAACTCAGGCTGGGTACGGTATTGTATAACTTGACCGAAATCGTTCGAATTCTGGGTGTTTTGCTTATGCCCGTAATGCCCGAAAGCGCGCAAAGTATCCTCACACAAGCGGGATCCCCGGACTCCAGTTTTGATTCCTTAGGTTCTTTCGGTGCGCTGAAAGCAGGTACAGAGGTCGGAGAAAGCCGGATATTGTTCGCAAGGATAAATTAGGAGCAAATACCCTATTCTTTATAAGGAGCCCGGCGTGAAAGATAATTTTATCACGGGAATTTTTGATTCTCATGCGCATTATAATGATAAACGGTTTGACTCTGACAGGGATGAACTTATACGTTCCATGCAGTTTAAGGGCGTGGAATATATTCTCAATGCCGGGGACGATATCCAAGGCTCGTGCGAAAGCGTGTCCCTTGCGCAGCGTTATAATTTCATATACGCTTCTGTCGGCATACACCCGCATAATTGTGAGCAAAATTATTACAAAGAAAAGACACCCCCCGATTATCTTGACAAACTGAAAGATCTCGCGGTGAAGAATCCAAGAGAGGTCGTCGCTATCGGCGAAATCGGGCTGGACTACTACTACGATCACAGTCTGCGCAAATTACAGCAGCGATTTTTCACGCAGCAAATGGAATTAGCGGCAGAATTGAATTTACCGGTTATAATACATTCGAGGGATGCAACAGCGGATACGCTGGCGGTGCTCGAAAATTTTAAAAACACTCCGAATATGCGCGGCATTGTTCATTGCTTCAGCGGAAGTGCACAAACAGCGGGGAAAATGGTGTCATTGGGTTATTATATCGGTTTCACAGGGGTGGTTACTTTCCCTAATGCCCGCAAGACCGCTGAAGCGGCAAAAGCGGTTCCCTTAGACCGGCTGCTGGTGGAAACGGATTGTCCCTATCTTGCGCCCGCTCCCCATCGGGGTAAACGCTGCGACTCTTCCATGCTTTCTTCGGTTATCCAAAAACTGGCGGAAATAAAAAATACGTCCGCACAGGAAATAGCGGACGTTACGCGCGAAAACGCTGTTAATATCTACTCAATTAGCAAATAGATCTTTGCTTATTTTATGCTCTTTTTAATATCACTGCCGGATTTTAAAAGTTCTTTCAGTTTTTGCCCGTCGTTTTGGTCGAGAGCATTTTTGTATTCCGTCAAATTGCCGATAAGTATGCCCAATTCGGCAGATAAATTTTCACGGTTGAGCATCATCAAAGATGTCCACATATCCTCGTTAACTCTTGCGATACGCGTCAGATCCAAAAAACTTCCCGCTGAAAATCCTTTGTGGTTTGCTACAGCGGGGCTTTTTATGTATGCGTTAGATGTAATATGAGCAAGTTGTGAGGTATAGGCGATCAATTCGTCATGGCGTTTCGCATCGCTTATAACAACGTCGAATCCCAGCTGTTCGCCCAGCATACGGACAAGGCGCACGGCATTCGGCGAAGTGGACGGTTCCGGAGTCAAAATCCAGCTTGCACCGTCGAAAAGGTCAGGCAGGGAATATTCAAAACCCGAATATTCGCGTCCCGCCATCGGGTGTGTCCCCAGGAACACGATGTTTTTTTCCGCGAGGGGTGCACTTAACTTCCGTACTACCGGCTCTTTTACACCGCAAATATCCAATACAACAGAGCCGGGCGAGAAGCAATTTATATTTTGCATCACAAAATCAACTGCCGCATCAGGATTAAGGCATACCAGCGTTATATCGGCTTTTTTCAGCTCCTGCGCAGTTATAGCGGTGATATATCCGCAGGACCGGGCAAAATTTTGCACATCCGGATCGGTATCCAGCCCGTAAACGTTATGCGTGGTTTTCGCTTTAATTGTTTTAGCAAAAGAACCGCCGATCAAACCTAATCCCACTATCGCGATATTCATGATAAAAATCATCCTTCCTGCAGGCTGTGTTGAATTATCAATTGTCAGTAGATCTCCCCGAAAATCACTTCGCAACGCACGTTGTAATTCCCGAGGGAAGTTTAGTGTTTCCTTATTGCCGCATGGACAAAACCGTCTCCCAGTTCGTCCAGATAATCAAAAGCTTTACCGGTTCCGACCGCAACACAGGTTAGCGGGTCGTCCGGAACTATTACTTTGACGTTTAACATTTTTTTCATAAGCTCCGGCAGACCTTTCAGCAACGCTACACCGCCGGTCAGCAGTAATCCGTTTTCATGAATATCACCGATCAACTCCGGCGGCGTTCTTTCCAAAACTTCATTGACATCTTTTATTATTTCGAGCACGGGTTCTTTAAGCGCAGTATAAATTTCCTGTTCACTGACCGTAACCTTCCGGGGCATACCCGTAATCATATTGCGACCTCTCGCTTCCGCGCACTTGTCCGGTGACGGCTCAAACACATTGCCGATTTGACATTTGATCGTTTCCGCCATTCTATCCCCTATTAAAATTTTATGTTTGTTTAAAATATATTTTGCTATCGTTTCATCCAGATAGTTTCCGGCAATTTTTATGGACTTTTTTTCCACAACACCGTTTAATGATATAACCGCAATGTCGGTCGTACCACCGCCTATATCAACCACGATAAAACCGTCCGGTCTGGATATATTAATCCCTGCTCCTATTGCCGCCGCAATGGGTTCATCAATCAAATAGACCTTGCGCGCACCCGCAAAACTCGCCGCCCGGACGACCGCACGACGCTCCACTTCGGTTATCGTGGAGGGTACGCAAACAGCGACCCTCGGTTTTACCATCATAGATTCACTGATTTTTTTCAAAAGCTCCTTGATCATAAGTTCGGTCAGATCCATGTCGGTGATAACGCCGTCACGCAGAGGGCTTACAGCCGTGATATATTCGGGTGTCCGCCCTATCATTGAGAACGCATTTTTCCCCACCGCCAAAACTTTTTTGGTTTTATGGTTATACGCCACAACGGCAGCCTCGTCCAGCACGATACCTTTTCCGTTTACATATATGATTATTTTTGTCGTTCCGAGATCAATCCCGATATCATAACTTGCCATTTATTCTAAACCGTCCTATTTTGTTGTCACTGCCGCTATACAATAAATCCGGCCTGCGCCTGCTCTTTTCAGCTCCTGTGCGCAGCAGTTTAAAGTTTCTCCGGTAGTTATTACATCATCCGCCAAAATAATATTTTTGCCCCGGGCGGCTTTTTCGCTTGCCGCAAAAGAACCTGTTAAATTATGCCGGCGTGCCTCTCCGTTCAGGTTTCGCTGCGGCATGGTCGGCTTGATTTTTTTGAGGATTTTTTTGTCAAAAGGAATACCTGTCAGCTTTGATAAATAGCGGGCTATTATTTCGGATTGATTATAACCCTTTTTACTCTTACGGCTTATGTGCGCCGGAACAGGAACAATAACATCAATTTCGCTGGTATCAACAAGCTTTTTCAGCATTACCGCCATGTAGTGAGCAAACCCCTGCGCCGTTGAAAAATCCGAATACTCTTTCAGCCGGACGACCGAATCACTTATTGCACCGGTATACACAAAAGGCGCGATAGCACAATCAAAATAAAAATTCCGTTTGCGGCAGCGACATTCCGGTTTAGCGCATTTCGTGCATATATCATCCCCTACAAATTCCACCTTATCAACGCACTTCAAGCAAATATATTCAATTGTACCAACCGAACCGCTTCCGGCGCCGGGTTTGCCGCAGACAAGGCACCTTTTCGGGTAAAATATATCCAAAAACCCCATTATTAAGAACCGCTCAACCTTACTATATTAACACCCCAGTTTGCGAAAGCCGCAGCACCTGCCGCCGCATAAGCCCAAACCGGAAGCTTGATCCTAATCAACTTAAAAAAGAACTCACGCTTGAAAATAAAAACCGCTGCGAAAAATATAAGCGCAAAAAAAAGCGGAACAGCCAATAAATTATACGAAAAAGCAGCAACAAAATCCAAGCGGAAAACGGATAAGAATCCCCGGGTCAAACCGCACCCGAAACAGGGGATTCCTGTAAACCGCCTGAACACGCATATCCCTTCGTCAGACAGAAAGAAAAAGAGGGCAAACCCTAACAACACAATGATTGCCGGACCTGCCCTTTTCGCTTCTTTTTGCAAAAACTTAAAGGAACGCCATAACATTGTTGTAGTTCAGTTCCCTTGTTTTTTTCTGGATAGTACACCAGTCAATGATCGTAAGTATTCCGCAAAGACCGCCGGTGAGGAGCTTAAGTACGCCCATGCCGGTATCGCCGAGCATAAAACGATCGACTCCGAATGAACCTAAAAAGATAGAAATGATCAGCAAAGTGGTCGGATCTTTAAAATCCATTGATTGCAGCGCCAAAACCTTTGATTCGTCCAAACTCATCAGTTTTTCCTTGATCACAGGAATATGCTGCGGCAGAAACATTTTGTTGTTGGTCATCAGGAACAGATCAACTTTTTGAGCATCCATTAACAATTCCCCTTTAATTTTTTATTCTTGTCAAACCGTCCGAAAACGGGAGCAAGTACACGGTGCGCTTTTTATATGTTCCTATTATATAACCCCAAAACATAAAAGTCAACAATTTTTAGGAAATTTTTCAAAAAATCCAATGAGCAAATCCAATGAGCAGCTTGCAACAAAAACAACCGGTAATATCAGCAAACGCATATCGCTTTTCGGGAATTATTTTGATTAGAGCGTTTAAAAAGCGTTTATTTTCGATGCGGCGGTGCTTTTTTCGCCCTTTGGCACATATATTTCGTGTTAAATGATAGAGCAGGTAAAAAGTTTGAAAAAGCCGCCAAACTTTTTCCAACGTTTTTTCCAATATTAATTTTGCTGCAGATTGGTTTATTTTTTGATTCAACTCCCAAAATATACTTATGTTAGCATTACGATTTTTAATATACGGAGTAATAGGCTGGGTAATGGAAGTAGTCTTTACCGGATTTTGTTCTGCCATAAGAGGTGATGTAAGACTGGTTTCTACGACCTATTTATGGATGTTCCCTATATACGGGATGGGTATAGTTCTCGAACCTGTTCACAACTCGATAAGAGGGCAGATGTGGCCCGTCAGAGGGTTGATTTATGCCGGTGTTATCTTTGCGCTGGAATATGTTTCAGGGTTGATGATAAGGCAGCTGACAGGGGTATGTCCCTGGAACTATACGGGAATGTATGCCGTTCAAGGCTTAATAAGGCTGGACTTTTTACCGATATGGTTTTGTGTGGGTTTGATATTTGAACGCACGCACGATTTTTTGGTTCGATTGGATGCCACGATGTTCACGCGATAAAGTACGAAATACAGGGGGAATTTTGTTTCATGTTTAAAAAATAGGAATAAAACGCAAAAAAATGTTGAAAAAAATAATGTTTTGGTATATAATAAACTTATTAAGATATTATTATCGAGAAATAAATTATGAAAGAGTTAGTAAAAAAGCTTTACGCCAAAACAGTGTTTCCGGTAATGCTGTGCAATGGTGTACACAAAATTATATGGCATAACATTGCCGCAACAAAAATATTAGCAGGGTTTGATGATAGCGTTGTGCTTTCAGAAATATTGCCTGACGTTGAACTGGTCGGAGTAAACAACGAGCTGAACGTCAGCGGTAAAGCACTGCGGTTTGTTGCGCTGTCGTATGATACCTTGACCGCGGCGGATTTTACAAAGTTCGATGACGACCTGATCGCCGTGACGTTTCATGGTGCAGAAGATTTTGATTCCGGAAACAATGAGCGGGTAATTTCGATTTTTCCGTATCATTTTCGTGCAAGGCTGGACACTATATTCAATAACGTATATTCTGTGGTCAACGGGCTTGAACGCCATGGTATGTACAAGGAAATGGAAGAAATGAAAAAAATAAAGAACGCAGGATATTCTATCCTGCGTTCAGTGGTGAATTTGACCGAATACCGCCGTTTGGCTTCGGGTTTGAATAACCTGAACAAAAAAATTGTCGAAATCCCGTATTTCCTTTCTTCATTGCTGGACGATGTGCGGCGAAAATTGAGCGTTAGCGGGATGCCGCGTATAAAGGTCGAGCTGCCTGACCAGAGCCTGTTTTGCGAATTTGATTGCGGCAAATTTGAAATTGCTTTGCTTAATATAATACACAACGCCGTTTTGTTCACAAGCCCGGGGAACGAAATTTCAATTGAGGGAACGGTATCAAAGGACTATTTTAATCTGTCATTTTCGGACAAAGGTGTAGGGATAGAAAAAAAACGTTTGGGTAAAGTCTTCGATTTATATTATTCATATAACCCGAACGACGAGGCGCCCGCAGGACTCGGGATAGGCTTGCCGCTGACAAAAAAAATTGTGGAAATGCATGGTGGGGTCTGTATGATCAAATCAAACGCCAACGACGGTACTACCTTCGTCATGCGGCTTCCGCTGGCTAAAGAAGTTACCAGCACCTCGCTTCATTCGAATACAGAACCGTATCACATGGGGAACTTTTCCTCTTTAAGTATGCATTTATCCGATCTGCTGTAAAGGAGAAATTAATGTTTGATGCTGAAAGAATAAAAAATGATATAATAGATTGGATAAAAACATATTTCGATGAAAACGGAAAAAACTGTACCGCTGTTTTGGGTATAAGCGGCGGAAAAGACAGTTCGATAGCGGCCGCCCTTTGCGCGCAGGCTATCGGTGCGGACAGAGTGCTGGGTGTATTAATGCCGCAGGGTGAGCAGCGGGATATTGTAACCGCGTATGAGGTCGGGGATTTTTTGAAAATACGGCATATTGTAGTGAATATCGCAAATACAGTGGATACATTATCCGGAGATTTGCAGCAAAGCGGGATAAT
>WRKL01000017.1 GCA_009778115.1 Oscillospiraceae bacterium
ATTGAACTGTCGCCTATGAATTTCAAAACAACAAGCAACAATTTTATCGGCAATCCGATTGTTCTTAATACGGATGCTTCGGAAAGCGAACTCCCGTCTTCAACTGTGCCGTCCTCCTCAGATTCTTCGTCCTCAGATTCATCATCATCATCATCATCATCATCATCTTCTTCTTCATCTTCTTCTTCTTCTTCTTCTTCTTCTTCTTCTTCTTCTTCTTCTTCTTCGTTGCCGTCATCGTCTTCGGGCAGTTCAACATCTTCTGAATCCTCAACTCCTATTATAATAAGGGATAACGGATGGAATGTGATAAACAAAAATAACTATTATTACAAAAACGGCAAGCCGGTAACCGGATTGCAAACAATTGGCGGCCGCAGATATATATTTAACAGCAACGGGGTTTTAACTTCAACTTTCGGGGTGGATATATCTTATTGGCAAGGGACTGTTAATTGGAAAAAAATGAAGGATGACGGTGTGGAATTTGTAATTTTACGCGTTGGATACCGCGGCTGGGGTACGGGAAAACTCGTGCTTGATCCTAAGTTTGCGGAATATGTAAAGGGTGCCGAAAGTGTCGGGATACCTATCGGAGTTTATTTCTTCACCCAAGCGATAACCAACGCTGAAGCGAGGGCTGAAGCAAACTTCACACTGAGAGCACTTCGTGATGCAGGGCTTGCTCCAAAGAATCTGGCTTATCCTGTAGCTTATGATATAGAGGATTCCGAAGGCGGGAAAAAAGCAAGAACCTACGGTATGAGCAAATCCAAGAATACCGGATTCTGTGTTGCGTTTTGCGATGTGATCAAGAACGCCGGATATAAAACTTCCATATACGCGAGTAAAGCGTGGCTTTTGAATAAGCTGGATACCAAAAAGCTGGATACCAAATATGGGATATGGCTTGCGCACTGGACGGATAAAACCGATTACACCGGCGCATATCAAATGTGGCAGTATACTTCAAAGGGCAGGGTCAGCGGAATCAGCGGTAATGTTGATATGAACATCGCTCTGAATACAAGAAAAACATTTCCGATCGATCCGGGACCTTTTACCGTGAGCTTTAATTCTCATGGCGGTTCGGCGATTCCTGCGCTAAGGAACATCGAATACGGAGCTTTAATAAAAAAACCGGTTAACCCCGTAAGAAAACACTATGTTTTTGCGGGATGGTTTATAGACAAAAATTATACCCGAAAATGGGACTTTAAGAAAGAAAACGTTATTGCAAGAACGACATTGCACGCAAAATGGAGGGCGGTTAAATATCCGCTTCGTTACAATGACGGCAAACAAACACTGAGAACCGTAAACGTCGGTTATAACACCGCTCCGGCCAAAATATTTAAACCGCCCGCTAAAAGGGGAAAAACTTTTGTCGGATGGTTTTCAGACCGTAAATTCACCAAAGCGATAAACCTGAAAAAGGCGTTAAAAGGTCCGGTAACAGTTTATGCGCGCTATGTGAACAGCCCGAAACCTGTTAACAAACTGAAAGCTTCAAGGGTAGGCATGGGGAAAATACGGGTAAGCTGGAAAGCTGTCCGCGGCTATGTCCATTCCCTTGAAATGTCCGTAAAAAGAAATTCGGGCTTCAGCGTGATAAGAACTACGAGAAGCGGCTCTTTTACCGTTAGCAGGCTTCGGAGCGGAACTATATACTATTTCCGCTTGCGAAGATACAAAAGAACCGTCAACAAGGTCAGAGTATTCAGCGAATACAGAATAGTAAAAGCAAGAGCATAAAATTTGCCCGGATTAAAATCGTTAACCGTGAAAGAAAATAGTAATCTGACATCTTTATCGGGAATAGAAAATTTGTCAAACTTAAAATTGTTATACGCCCAAAACAATAAACTGACTTCTTTATCGGGAATAGAGAAGTTGACAAACTTAAATGAATTGAGTGCGCCTTTTAATGAAATTGTAAATGCAGATTCGCTGTCAGGTTTGAAAAAATTAATATGGATAGATTTAGCGGCTAATAAATTATCCAGACTTCCGGATTTAAGACACCTTGCCAATCTGGGACGTAGTTCTTATTTTGCCGGTAATGAGTTAACACGCGAAAAATTGATTGCGAAAATGCCCGCATATCTCGTAGACCTTCTTTCTTTGCACGGCGAAAGAGAATGGCTTGATCGGCAGTTACTGGATGTAAATATGTATCTATATGATCGGTTTCATTATTGAGGTGCATAAAATACAGCTATATGATTTTTATATCCTTTGCTATACGAACGGCATCAGCCAGACTGTTTGCATGAAGCTTTTCATAAATAATATTTATTGCAACTTTGACCGTGCTGACTGAAATGTTCCGGCTGGCCGCGATTTCGGTGCGTGACAGTCCCTGGGAGAGATCCCTCAGGATTTCGGTTTCCCGGCTTGTAAGATGGATTCTTTCCTCAATATGATTTGCCGCCATATATTCCGTTATCAAGTATTTCTGTCTTTTTGCGAAAGCCGATGATTTTCGGTTAATGTCTTCCAGCCATGCGTGGGGTATTTCGCAGCTATCGTTTCTGAGTGCCGCGGCGGTAAGGGTACGCATATCTTTTGCATATTGCGCAAAAGGTGTGATAAAACGGTTCGGTTCGGCAAGGCGATACGCAACCGTCAATATTTGAATCGCTTCGTTCTGCCGTTTCAATTTATATAATGTTAACGCTTCCAATATTTTGAACACGATTCTTCCGAGCAGCATCGTTCGGTTTTCAGGTATGTTTTCCAAAAAAGTCAATAATACATTGTACTGTCGTGTCAAATACCGATAATGTGCCTTAATCCGGTTTGCGATGTTTTCCCAAAATGACGGATGTGCATAGTTTGAAAAATCGGATTTCAGCCAGCCGGGTATCAGCTCCGGACAGCCAAGAGCTATATAAAAATGACTGCGTGCGATATCATAGGATTCATACCGAACTGTATATTCCTTTATATCCAGCAGCTCTTCCATAGATTTAAACAATTCGTCCGCGTTTTTCATATTACCGCGGGTAAGAGATATCAGCATTAAATACAGCATCGAACGATTTTGGATATCATACTGGTCTTTTTCGCGTGATTTTTCGAGTGCACGGTTTAAATGCTGTTCGGCAGTATTAAAATCACGGCGGAAATAAAACAATTCACCGCGCGCGAGATCGTCAAGTCCGTAAAAACCGCCGTTAAACACATGGGATATATGCGGAATTGACCGTGACATGGTTTCGATATATTCTTCGGGAACGCCGGCACGATTGGTTCCGACAAGCAGCGCATAAGAGCCTACGACGGTATTGGTCATCAGATTATATGCCTTTTCCGGACTTTTGTCATGATAAAAACGCTGTTTTTCGAAACAGGTATCAAAATGATATCCGTCGGTATGATTTCCGTTGATTACCTGCAACATCCCCCAGGAACCATAAATATTCGCCAAAGCGCGGTTATTCTCCGGAGTTTCAGGCCGTGCTTCGTATTCCTGCACATACCGTTCTGCCAGACTGTTGGCTTCTGCCATTAATCCGAGGCTCATATTCAATTTAATGGTAACGGTAGGAAACAGCGGATTTTGCGATAGCAGTTCTTCAGGTACCTCATCAAATATTTTTAACACATAATCCGCTATATCCTGTGGGATCGGGAAATTGAAAATATAGATGATCCGCAGTATGGCGTCCCAATTTTCCGCTTTATTGTAATACGAAAGCGCGTCGGTTTGATACCCGTTCTGTTCGCACCATTCAGCTGCGGTCTGATAGGTTTTGCGTTTTTCACCGTCTGTCAAAAGATCCTGCTTCTGCCGCAGTGTTTCCAAAAATAAATGATGGATCATGTATACGCCTAAATGATAGTCATAACGGATATACGCATTCAAACATTCCATTTCCCTGATCAACGTTTCGTTGCCTGCCAGAGTTTTGATCAGACCGGCGGCAAGGCGGTCAATCAGCGATATGCGAAGTAAAAACCGCCGCAGCGGCTCAGAGATGATATTTGAAATTTCTGCTTCGATCAGCTTGAAAACATTCTTTTTCATTGCTTCGAGGGTATACCGTTCGTATTTAACATCCTTACCCATCGAACGCCCGATCAGGCTGACGGCAAAAACCCAGCCTTTCGTTTCGTCATAGATATCCCGGATGTCCTGCCGGGCAACATCGAGTTCAAGCTGCTTGAAATATTCGGCGATCTCGTCCTCGGTAAAACATAGTGTGTCCTCACGGATTGTAAAAATGCGTTCACGCAGCATCAAACCGGTCATATTGACTTCCGGCATGGTGCGGGAAATAATTATCACGGTTTCGTTGGACGGGACACTGTTTGCGATTTTTTCGATGATATGCAAAATATCCGGATTGTTCAGCAAATGGAAATTGTCGTAGACGAAAAAACACTTTTTATGATCTTTCAAAGCGTTTTCCCGCACCGTAGTATATTTCGCAAAAGTCTCTTCCGAATCAGGGATGCCAATCTCACGAAGCTGCGCCGCCGCTTCAGGCCAGCTCATCGAAACCATATGGACGTAATTTTCCCAAAAATGCGTGAGGATATTGTCACGTTCGGTAAGCTGCATCCATATTGTGGCTGCTCCGTATTCCTGTAAAAACGAATATACAGACCGAGTTTTGCCATATCCCGAGCCTGCGTACACAGCGATTAACGGGTAATCCGCGGCAGTTTCAAGAGTTTTCCATAAACGCGTACGTTCCAGGAAAATGTTGCTTTTATGTAAATTTTCTATATTGCTGAAAAACGATTTATTCATGGCTTTTGCGTTACCCCTCTTTGTTTGTTGTGCGTTATCCGGGTTATGTGCTCGTGGGTACTATCAGCATTCTACAAGTCATATTATAGCTTAACAAGTACTTATTTGTCAATTTTATACATACATTTTTTGTCGAAAATCATAAGTCGATTCAAAACGGGGTGCATTATGCGATTTTAAATGAATCGTATTGGGGATTAACACGGGCGGTATAAATCGTTTATTCTATAAATACTTTCCGGTTCGCTGATCTTTCTGAGGTCTTCCGAACTTATATAAAGGAGAGCAGCATAAAACGGCATTATTCCGATCAATTATTAAAAATGGAGGTATTGTCATGAAAAAACGCATCATTTCGGTTATCCTGGTTTGTATTCTGGCAATGACAGTTTTTGCGAGCTGCAATTCCCAAAATGAAACCGGCACCGACGCCGAAACCGACACCAACAATGACACAGCTGCTAAAGGCTCGGTTTATTATCTAAACTTCAAGCCCGAAGCAGACGCGGAATGGAAAGCGCTGGCAGCGGATTACCAAGCGGAAACAGGTGTGGAAGTAACCATCCTCACTGCGGCATCCGGTCAGTATGAAACCACGCTCAAAAGCGAAATAGCCAAAACAAAAGCACCGACGTTGTTTCAAATCAATGGTCCGGTGGGTCTGGCATCCTGGAAAGATTATTGCTATGATCTGACCGGCTCCAAAGTTTTGGGTGAAGTTGGCGAAGCATTTGCCGATTCCGTTCTTTTGAAGAATGGCAATGAAATAGCCGCTCTCGGTTATGTCGTTGAAACTTATGGCATTATCTACAATAAAAAGCTTCTTCAGCAAGCCGGGTATACGCAGGACGACGTCAAAAACTTCGCCGACTTGAAAAAGGTCAGCGAGGATATCACCGCACGCAAAAGCGAACTTGGTTTTTCTGCATTCACATCCGCAGGTATGGACAGCTCCTCAGACTGGCGTTTCAAAACCCATTTGGCCAACCTGCCTATTTATTATGAGTATAAAGCTGATGGGATCGGAACAACGGATGCCATCAAAGGTACTTATTTGGACAACTACAAACAAATATGGGATTTGTACATTAACAATTCTACGGAAAGTCCGTCATTGCTCGGCAACAAGACCGGAGATGATGCGGTCGCCGAATTCGTCACAGAAAAAGCCGTATTCTATCAAAACGGAACCTGGGCGTATAACGATGTAAAAGATTTAGGTGATGATAATCTCGGTATGCTGCCTATTTACATCGGTGCAGACGGCGAGGAGAATCAGGGTCTTTGTACAGGTACTGAAAATTATTGGTGCGTGAACAAAAACGCTTCCGAAGAAGATATCAATGCCACTTTAGATTTCATGTACTGGCTGGCTACCTCTGAAAAGGGTTTGGGCTTCCTGTGCGATGACATGGGTTTCAACCTTACCTTTAAGCAAAACAAGCCCGTTTCCAACCCGCTGGTCAACATAGCCAACGAATATGTGGAAGCAGGAAAAACTCCCGTGTCTTGGAATTTCCCGACTATGCCGAGTGAAGCTTGGAAAAACGATCTCGGTTCCGCTTTGACTGCATATGCTGCCGGTACCGGCGACTGGGAAGGCGTTAGGAGTGCTTTTGTTGACGGCTGGGCCACAGAAGCCGCAAAAATCAACCAATAAAGTTATCACAAACAGGGCGCGATTCCCGCATGAGGGTATCGCGCCTTGTCATTTTAGAAATAAAAGGAAGTGGTGTTAATGGAAAAGGCATTGAAACGGTATTGGCCGGTTTTTGTTCTGCCGACCTTTTTAGCGTTTATCATTGGATTTATCGTGCCCTTTAGTGAGGGTATATACTTGTCTTTCAACGAATTTACCGCCATTTATAACGCGACATTTGTCGGCATTAAAAACTACATACGGATTTTCGCCGAACCCGATTTTTTATATTCTCTGGGCTTTACGGCGTTGTTTGCACTCGTATCGCTGGTGGTCATCAACGTCATTGCTTTTTCTCTCGCAACGGCATTGACTAAAAGTTTGCGCGGCACCAACATATTTCGTACTATATTTTTTATGCCAAACTTGGTCGGCGGCATCGTGCTGGGGTATATTTGGAAGCTCATATTTGACGGGATACTGGCACAATTCGACACAGCCTTGAATCTGGATGCAAACCTTGGATTCTGGGGGCTTATCATACTTGTGAGCTGGCAGCAAATCGGTTATATGATGATTATATACATCGCCGGTTTGCAAAGCGTTCCTTTGGATTTGCATGAAGCTTCCGACATAGACGGCGCCGGCACATGGCAGCGTTTACGGAAAGTGACGATTCCGATGTGTATGCCGGCTATCACCATTTGCACTTTTTTGACTGTTACCAACGGTTTTAAGCTTTTTGACCAAAACCTCGCTCTGACCGCAGGAGAACCGATGCGCCGCACGCAGATGCTGGCACTGAACATTTATGATACATTTTACAGCCGTGTTGGTTTTGAGGGAATCGCTCAGGCTAAGGCCGTGCTGTTCTTCCTGCTTGTGGTGGGAATCGGACTATTACAATTACGGTATACCCGCAAAAAGGAGGTACAGCAATGATTCGAAAGCATAATAAATTAATCAGCGGCATCGCATCCCTGGGTCTGGGTGTGCTATCTTTGGTATATGTTTTTCCGTTGTTGCTGATCCTTATCAACTCATTCAAAATAAAAACATTTATCAACCTGGAACCTTTTGCCATGCCCAATGCCGACACATTTGCGGGTAAGGAGAATTATGTTTCGGGCATTGAAAATTACAATTTTCTGTCCGGTGTCGGCTGGAGTTTTTATATCACCATACTTTCTACGATAGTTATCCTGATCTGCACATCTATGTTCGCATGGTATATCACGCGGGTAGTAAACAAGGTCACCAAGACGTTATATATCCTCTGTATTTTTTCAATGGTCGTGCCGTTCCAGATGGTCATGTTCACACTGTCCAAGACAGCGGACCAACTTAAGTTGAACACACCTCATGGTATTATAATCGTTTATCTGGGTTTCGGTGCGGGACTGGCGGTATTCATGTTCTGCGGTTTTGTCAAAAGCATCCCCGTGGAAATTGAGGAAGCGGCATCCATTGACGGCTGCGGTCCCATTCGCACATTTTTCAATATCGTGCTTCCGATCATGAAACCGACTTATATCACGGTGGGGATATTGGAAGCCATGTGGATATGGAACGACTACTTGCTTCCGTACCTCGTACTGGACAGGACAAAGTACACGACGGTACCTATACTGATTCAAAGTATGCGGGGCAGTTATGGCCGTGTTGATATGGGTGCAATCATGGCCTGTTTGGTCATGGCGGTTGTACCGATAATTATCTTCTATTTCGTATGCCAAAAACACATCATCAAAGGTATTGCTGCCGGTGCCGTGAAAGGATAAATGGAAGTTATGAATATTTCTCCGCAACCTCCTTTAACACGCGGTGCCGGTGTCCTCCTCCCGATCAGCAGCTTGCCGTCGTTATACGGTATCGGTACGTTTGGGCGGGAAGCTTTTGATTTTATCGGATTTTTAAAGGCTGCCGGTCAGAAATACTGGCAGATATTACCTTTAAGCCCGACCGGATTCGGCGACAGCCCGTATCAGAGTTTTTCAGCATTCGCCGGGAACCCTTATTTTATTGATCTTGAAGTCCTTGTCAGCCAAGGACTTCTTTCTCGTTCAGAATGTGCGGCGGTACGATTCGGGGATAACCCTGAACGGGTAGATTACGGTGCTCTTTGGGAAAATCGCTATAATCTCTTGCGGCAGGCATTTGCAAGGAGCGGTTATAAGGACAGTCCGCAGGACAAACAATTCACCGAGGAGCAGGAATGGCTTTTTGATTTTAGCCTGTTTATGGCGTTGAAGTCCCGGTTCAACTATGTTTCGTGGTTGAATTGGCCGGCAGAACTCCGGGTTCGGGAATCTTCTGTATTGGCAAAGGCAGAAAAAGATCTCGCTGAAGAAATGGCGTTCTGGCGGTTTTGCCAGTTTTACTTTTTTATACAATGGAGAGAATTGAAAACCTATGCCAATAATAACGGAATTCAAATTATCGGAGATATCCCGTTGTATGTTTCGGCTGACAGTGCCGATTTATGGACAAATCCCGGGTTATTCCAACTGGACGATAACCTTAAGCCGACCCGCGTTGCCGGCGTACCGCCGGATACATTTTCCGAAACCGGTCAATTATGGGGGAATCCCCTGTATAACTGGGAAGCGATGGAAAAAGACGGCTTTGTCTGGTGGAAACGCCGGATGGCCGCTTCTGCTGCGTTATACGATATTATTCGGATTGATCATTTTATTGGAATCGTTAATTATTATTCCATCCCTGCCGCAGATAAAAGCGCCGAGAACGGCATTTGGATAAACAGCCCGGGAAAAAAGCTTTTAACGGCTGTTTCAGAAGATATCAGCGGCATCCGGATTATTGCCGAGGATCTCGGGGAAGTAAATAAGCGCGTGACCGCTCTTCGGAAACGGTTCGGTTACCCCGGGATGCGTTTGCTGCAAACAAATTATAAAAGTGCCATTGTGAAAAACTGCGTCGTTTACGGCGGAACTCATGACAATGAAACATTAGCGGGGATTTTTAAAAAACAACCGGGACTGCCGGAATTACTGATAAAAAAAGGTTATGCCAGCCGTGCCGATCTTGTTGTGTTTCAAATGCAGGACTATTTAGGACTTGGAAACGAATCAAGAACCAATACGCCATCTACCGTAGGCGGTAATTGGCAATGGCGGCTGACCAAAAATCAACTGACCGACGAATTGGCCGAAAAGCTGAAACGGTTAGCTGAAATGAACAAACGGTAAAAAAATGACCCCTTTGAAAAACAAACTTTTGGCACAGCCTGTTTGTTCTTCAATTTTTTTAAATTAAAGGAACTTTAACCTTGACATCATGCCGCTTATTATATATTATAGTATAGCAACCTCATCCCGGGCGGTAATTATCCGTACAACGGGATTCAGAATGTTGAAACATAAATAAACCGCTCACGCTTTGATTTTTTATATTATTTAAGTAAAGCGGAAGAGGTGACAAACGCTGCAAAAGGAAATTATAAAACTTGAAGATATATTGGTACGGTTTGATGGCGAAATCATACTTAATCATATCAATCTTTCGATAAAAGACAAGGAGTTTGTAACACTGCTCGGGCCGTCCGGTTGCGGGAAAACCACAACCTTGCGGATAATCGGGGGTTTTTTACATCCGGATGAAGGGCGTGTATTTTTTTGTGGGGAGGATATTACCGGCAAGCCGCCGCATCTGCGACCCGTGAACACCGTTTTTCAGAGATACGCGCTTTTTCCCCATTTAAATGTATACGAAAACATCGCTTTTGGGTTAAAAATAAAAAAGCTGGACAAAGAGGAAATAGAAAACCGGGTGATGCAGATGCTGGAAATAGTGAATCTAAGCGGATTCGAAAAGCGGCGTGTCACTCAGCTTTCAGGCGGACAGCAGCAACGTGTAGCAATCGCGCGGGCTATGGTGAACCGTCCCAAAGTTTTGCTTTTAGACGAGCCGCTGGGCGCATTGGATTTGAAACTGCGCAAAGAAATGCAGATTGAACTTAAGGATATGCAGCAGAGTCTGGAAACAACCTTTATTTATGTAACCCACGATCAGGAGGAAGCACTCACTATGTCCGATGTTGTGGTTGTAATGAACGAAGGTGAGATTTTACAGGAAGGCAAACCCACGGATATATACAATGAACCCCAGAATGCTTTTGTTGCGGATTTTATCGGGGAATCGAATATTGTCAACGGTATAATGCATCGTGATTATTGTGTTGAGTTTGCCGGAAAACTTCATGAATGCGAGGATAAAAATTTCCGCCCCATGCAACCTGTAGATGTGGTTATCCGCCCCGAGGATATACGTTTCGCCGCACCTGAAAACGCCGTTTTGAGCGGTGTTGTGGAAACCGTTGTTTTCAAGGGTGTGCATTATGAGATAACGGTATCCGCCGCGAATTTGCATTGGATAATACAATCTACGCGCAGTGCAAATGTGGGGGATGAAATAGGGCTTCGTTTCGGACCGGGTGATATTCATATAATGAAAAAGATGTTTGAAGGTACAAAAACTGTTGTCAAAGGCAGGGTTACCGCCGAAAACACAGTAGAATTTTTGGGGATAAGCTTTAAACGCGAAGCTTTGGGAATTCCTGCCGGAACCGAAGTAACCGTTTCTATAGAGCCGGATTCGGTTGAACTCGTGAGTGCAGACCGTGCGGACATGGTAGTTTATTTGGAATCGCTTATCTACAAAGGAGCATATAACGAAGTTATATTATATACCGAAGAATCAGAAATAATGGCGCATACCCAGCTGGATGAAGAAGTGGGCACTGATGTTGGTATAAAATTTGATTTTGACAAAATAGATGTAAAGAGAAATTAGACTTCCTCGAAAATAACTCCGCAACGTTATGATCTGTGTTCATACATCGCGTTTTAATTCCCGGGGAGGTCTATTCATAAAAAACCGTTCACGAAAATTTCCGCTGTATTTCCGAAAGAGAGGTATGCCGGCTTGAACTTGAAAAGGGAAAACGGATATTATAAAATATGATAGGATTGAGGAACAAAACTAAACTTACTTCTGCGCCGTATATCGTATGGATGGCAGCTTTCATCATTGTACCGCTTGCGATGATAATATTTTTTGCGTTTACCCGGGAAGACGGTACCCCAACCATTGATAATATCATCGGAATCGGACGATGGCTGCGTGTTTTTTGGAATTCTTTCTGTCTTGCGTTTTTGAGTACGGCGATCTGCCTTGTGATAGCGTATCCTATGGCTTACGCATTATCGCGCTCTAAGGTAAAAAAACAGCGCACCCTCCTGGTTCTGATAACCCTGCCTATGTGGATGTCGTTTTTGCTGAAAACCTATGCTCTGATGACATTGCTGGAGGACACAGGCATTATTAATAATTTGCTGAGGATGATAGGACTGGGTCCATATCACATGATAAACACATCAGGAGCGGTAGTATTCGGAATGGTTTATGATTTTTTGCCTTTTATGATACTTCCGCTGTATACCGTTATGATAAAGATAGACCATTCCCTGTTAGAGGCGGCGGACGATTTGGGTGCGAACAACAGAAAAACCCTGATGAAAATCGTACTTCCGCTTAGTCTGCCGGGGATAATATCCGGGATAACTATGGTGTTTGTTCCGTCGGTAAGCAGTTTTGTAATATCCCGGTTTTTGGGCGGAAGTAAGATAGAGCTCATCGGCGACCTGATCGAATACAATTTCATACAAAAGCACAATCCGCATATCGGCTCCGCGCTGTCTTTGATATTGATGATCGTGATATTAATATTGATGGGCATAATGAATACTTTTGATGATGAAGAAATAGGCGAAATGCTCATTTAAAGAGATGAAAATCGGAATTAGGTAATGAACGGGTTTGATCAAAACCGGAAAACTCGGAGAAGGGGAGAGAAAGCGTATGACAAGAACAAAAAAAACATACACCTTTCTGGTGTTTGCGTTTTTGTATGCGCCTATCGTTGTATTTATATTTTATTCCTTCAATCAGAGTAAATCACGCTCGAACTTTACCGGGTTTTCACTGCGGTGGTATATTGAACTTATGCAAAATGACAGGATTATCAGCGCATTGCAAAACACTCTGGTAGTCGCTGTGTTATCCGCACTGGCAGCGACCTTGCTGGGAACGGCGGCATCCTTGGGGATAACCGCGTTGAAAAAAGCTCCCCGCGCATTGATTATGAACATAACTTATCTGCCTATATTAAACCCTGAAATTGTAACGGGTATTTCGTTGATGCTTTTGTTTGTGGCGGCAGGGACATTTTTGGGAATATCTCTCGGGTTTTGGAGCGTACTCATAGCACATATAACGTTTAATATCCCTTATGTTATTTTAAACGTTATGCCCAAGATACGGCAAACAGACAAAAATATTATAGATGCGGCGATGGACTTGGGCTGCAGTGCGCCGCAGGCGTTTTTTAAAGTTATGCTGCCCGAAATAACCCCGGGAATAGCATCGGGCGCGCTTATGGCGTTTACATTGTCTTTCGACAATTTTGTGATAAGCTATTTCACGCTGGGAAGCGACGGGTTCACAACGCTCCCCGTTAATATCTACACTTCGACAAGACGGGGACTATCCTTGGAATACAACGCACTTTTCGCTATTTTATTTGTGACCGTATTGATATTCTTGATATTAATGGGGATTGCAGATAATAAAGCGGCATCCAAAAACCCTAATTCCGCAAAACAAATTCGGTTGCGAAATTGATTTTGCGGGGTAATATAAAAATATAAAGGAGAGATTTTAGGATTGAAAAAAATTATTTTATGCGTGGTTTTGTTGGTGATTGTGACGGTGTTTTCCGGCACTTTGTCGTCCTGCGGAGCTAACCGGGAAACATTAAATCTATTCAACTGGGGTGCATATATGTCACAGGGTGACGACGGGTTGATGGATGTTGTCGGAGAGTTTGAGAAAGAGTTCGGTATAAAAGTCAACGAGCAATATTTCGACTCGAACGAACAAATGTACTCCAAGCTTATTTCAGGCTCGGCAGAATTCGACCTTTTGATCCCGTCGGAGTATATGATAGCGCGGCTGATCGAAGAAGACCGCCTGGAACCGTTGAATTTTGCGGCAATCCCGAACTACGAGTATATCGACGACGCCTACAAAGGCTCAACCTGGGGTTATGATTCAGAGGACAAATACTCCGTTCCCTATACCTGGGGGCTCGTGGGACTTGCTTATAACACCAAACAGATAACAGAACCCGTAGACAGCTGGGATATGCTGTGGAATGAGAAATATAAAGATAAAATACTTATGTTTTTCAATCCGCGGGATTGTTTCGGGATAGCTCAAAAAAGGCTTGGATACTCGATGAATTCAACGTCAAGGGATGAGCTTGACGCGGCAGCGGAGGAACTAAAAAAGCAAAGACCGCTGGTGTCGGCGTATATTCAGGACGAAATGATGGAAAAAATGATAAGCGGAGAATCGTATCTTACTCCGTGTTTTGCGGGGGACGGCGTAACCATAATGGACAGCAACGAAGATGTAAATGTTGTTTTCCCTAAAGAGGGTTATAACATTTTTGTAGATGCGATGGTTATTCCCAAAGGCGCAAAAAACAAAGCGAACGCCGAAAAATTTATTAACTTTATAAACAGGCCTGAAGTCGCGCTGAACAATATCCTGTATATTCAATATTCAACTCCGCACACCGAGGCATATAAAAACCTCCCGGAGGAGATAAAAAGCAACAAAATTATTTATCCGGACGGAGAAACTATTGCCCGTGCGGAGGGATTTAAACATCTGCCCAAAGAAACATCGGACTATATGGACGATTTATGGCAGGAAATAAAATTTGGAAATTAGAAAAGGATGGTTTTTATGAATTTTTCATTTCAATTTGATACGCATCACTTTAACCCGGATGATATTGAGCTTATAATTTGGTTGACGGAAATGATTTTATTACCGATATTGATTTTAACTTTTGCGGTTGCGATAGTTTTCCACTGCATAAAAGCGGCGGGTTTATCAAAAATAGCGGCGGCACGGGGGATGGCTGTTCCGTATCTGGCGTGGATCCCCGTAATAGGAGCGTACATTCAGGGTGCGGTAAGCGACGATATAAACAGTAAAAAAGGTAAAAAAACGTACTGGGGGTTAATAAACCTTGCCGTGTCCCTGCTTTATGCTTTAATGATGATATTTTCTTCAATTTTCGTAAGTATCCTATGGAGAGAAATCGGGGCTTTTCTTATGAACACCCGAGGTATGTTTTCCGAGTCCGAGCTGACGGATTTTATTATGCAGCACATAGGGGGAATATTGGTGTTTTCCTCAATAACAATGATCATTACGGCTGCTTGTACGATTGTACATATTTTGACACTTAACAACATATTTAAAGAGTACACACCCGATTCCGCAGTCGTAAAAACCGTGGTTTGTGCATTGCTGACAGTGTTGTTTTACGATTTTATGTCGCCGTGCTTCCTGTTTGCGATGCGTGGAAAACAACCCTTTGTCCCTTATGACCTATACGGCGGGGGAGGTAATGGGGTGAATCAGAACGCGCAGCAAATTATTAGCAATCCTCAGTCTCCCGACGGGTCTGTAAACCTGCAAAACAACGAAGCAAAAACAAGCATAGACAGTGTAATCGACGGCAGTACGGACGTTTTTAACGACAATTAAATAAAATATGATGGAGGAAATGATTATGACACGCGATGCTATTATCAAGGAATTAAAGGAAAAAACAGCGGCTTTCGACGGAGCGAGCTATAAAGGGTTTCTTGCGCTACAAATTACGCTTAAGGATCTTAACGAAGTGTTTTATATCGAAATAAAGGGCGGTAAATTGTCGATAGAACCGTATGAATACAACGACAGGCAAGCAAATATGATAATTTCGTCCAAGGACTTTGTGAAGCTGATCAACGGTAAGCTCAATTCGGTAATTGCGTTTACAACCGGAAAATTAAAAATAGAAGGCGATATTCAAAGCGCGAAAGAACTTGCAAACATACTTAAAGGAGACTGAGGTACGGTTGATCTAATAGACCTCCTCGAAAATCACTTCGCAACGTATGATCTGCGTTCATACATCACGCTTTAATTCCTGAAGAGGTCTAATTAATTTTTAAGCTCTAACTTTCCGAAGTTCGCCATGATTTTTTTAATACCGGTTTTATCAAAGTTTATTTCGAGCATGGTGTCGTTTGCCATTGCGCTTGCGGACATTATGATACCCGTACCAAAAACCGGATGCTCAACTTTATCTCCCGTGCTAAAATTTAACATCTCCGCTTTCTTTCGTGAGGAGGGCGGCGGTGTTTCTGTTTTTACGGCAGACGGCTGTGCAAAAGAATTTCTACCCGCGCTTATACGGTGGGAATAGCTTGGGGTTTCGTAGGTTCTTGTCATATCTGTAAGCGTTATCATATCGGGGGGGATTTCTTCGACAAAGCGTGATGTTTTGCAATAACGGGTAGTACCGAAAATCATACGCTGAGATGCCGCCGTAAGATGTAATTCCTGTTTTGCGCGGGTTATTCCTACATAAGCGAGCCGGCGTTCCTCTTCAAGCTCCTCGAGAGAAAACGATGACTGGATAGACGGGAAAATACCCTCTTCCATTCCCGTCAGAAACACACGGGGGAACTCCAATCCCTTTACCGAATGTATAGTCATCAGCACAACGCAATCCTCACCGCTGTTGTATTCGTCAACATCAGTGTAAAGGGCGACCTCTTCCAAATAATCATCCAGGGACGGTGTCTTTCCGTGGTCGCTTCCTAATTTGTTTTCGGATTCGAATTTCGCAAGAACCGTTTTTATTTCTAATATATTTTCGATACGGGGTTTGGATTCTTCTCCCATTTTTTTCAAGTAATCCATATATCCGGTTTTTTCTGTCAGCAAATCGAAAAATTCGGGTAATGAAGTATTTTCGAGCGCACCTTGTAATTCTTTTATCATGCCGGCGAACTTGCACAGAACCGCAGATTTTTTCGAGAGTGCGGGAAAGGATGCAGATTCCGCTATAACGTCCAAAACACTAATACCCAACCCCTGTGAAATCTCGAACAGGGATTGCACCGTAGCAGGACCTATGCCGCGTTTGGGCACATTTATGATGCGTGAAAACCGTGCGGTATCATTCGGGTTAACGATAACGCTCATATACGATATAATATCCTTAACTTCTTTGCGGCTGTAAAATTTTGCGCCTCCGAAAATACGGTAGGGGATAGCGGCACGCACAAAACTGCGTTCAATATTTTGTGACTGAGCATTCATACGATAAAGAACGGCGTTGTCTGAATATTTGAAGCCGTTTTCCGCCGCATTTTTTTGTATTTGTGCGGTAATATATTCCGCTTCCTCGGTTTCATCGCGGGTGCGTATATGTTTGATTTTTTCGCCGCCATTCTTGTCTGTCCATAAGTTTTTGCCTTTTCGTTGGTTATTGTTGGCGATTACAGCGTTTGCCGCACCGAGGATTATAGCAGTAGAGCGGTAGTTTTGTTCAAGCCGCAAAACCCGGGCATCCTTGTACTGGTTCTCAAAATCGAGAATATTACGGATTGTCGCGCCGCGGAATTTATAAATGCTTTGGTCGTCGTCACCCACAACACAAATGTTTGAATGCGCTCTGCTTAACAAACTTATCAGCTTGTATTGCGTGTGATTTGTATCTTGATATTCGTCAACTAAAATATATTTGAACCTATCTTGATATTTCGCCAAAACTTCCGGGAATTGTTCGAATAATCGTACTGTCTGTAAAATAAGATCGTCGAAATCCATAGCATCGGATTTTTTCAAACGCGCTTCATAGAGTTCAAAAATCCGGGCGTTCTCGCATTTCTGAATGTCGGTTCCCGCTGCTTGTGAGTATGCTTTTGCATCCATCATTTTGTCTTTTGCCGAACTTATTTCATTCAATACGGCTCGGGGCGGAAACAGTTTTTCGTTAAAATCCAACTCGCGTATACTGTCCTTTATAACTTTTAAACTATCTTCCCGGTCATATATCACATACTTTTGCGAATATCCCAGAAGGTTGCCGTCTATCCGCAGAATACGGGAGCATATCGAGTGAAAGGTTCCGGCATGAATATCGCGGACTGCGTTTCCTACCGCTTTTTCCAAGCGTTCTTTCATTTCACCCGCCGCTTTGTTGGTGAAGGTTATCGCCAGTATATTCCACGGCTTTACCCGGTTGTGCGCAAGTAAAGCGGATATTTTATCAGCAGCACTGTCCGTAACCCTATTTTTATGACGGTTCTTGTGAAAATCGCACATAAACGATATATCGTCTTCGCAAAGTCCCGGCGGAATAAAATCCGATAAATACGAATCGCCGTACCTGAGCATATATTCTATACGCCCTACAATAACGGTAGTTTTTCCGCTGCCTGCACCCGCCAGAATCAGCAAAGGCCCGTTGATATTAAAAACCGCTTCACGCTGGGGCGGATTAAATCGGGCGTACTCCTGCTCTAAAATCAACTTTTTTATATGTGAAAACCTTGTTTGTAAATTATCCATGAAATAACTAATCCTCAAATATCATAGCAAAATAATTATGAATTCATAAAATATTGGATCCCTGCTTCAAATATTTTTGAATCAGGATGGCGGTCACCGGGATAGCACAATTTAAGGCGGCCGTCTTCGCCGACGATCGGGCTCGGGATATTTTTTATGGTATTACTGTTAATACGTTCTGAATGCGTCATTTTTCCTAATACACGTCCGTCCGGCGAGGTTATACTTTCTACCGCGAAACTTGACTGTCCCGGATTAAATTGAACATCCATCGAGGGAGAACCATTCGTATCAACATATTGAGCGGCGATCTGACCGTTAATAAGCAATGATTTGAGCTCTTCGCTGCTCGCAACAAATCTGCCCTCGGCGCAAGAAACCGGAGCGGAATAAACATCACCGACTTCACAAAGGGATAACCATGGCGAAAGGTTGGAAGATACCCGGATATTAACCATAGCGGACTGGTGACGATTGATATAATTGACGGTGAGCGCGCTTGTGCTTTCGGTCATATCCGTAATTTTTCCGTAAGTCAAAAGACCAAGCCTTATCAAAGCTTGAAACCCAGTGCCGATTCCGAGTATCAGCCCATCCCGTTTATGTAAAAGATTATGTATCTGATCGCTTATAATAGGGTTTTTTACAAAAGAAACAATAAATTTCCCTGTGCTGTCCACGATGGTGCTTCCGTCATTGATGGTACTGCCGCCCGGAAATACAACGATTTCAGAACCCATAATTAACGCAGATAACTGCGCTGAACTCTGTGATATGTCGCCGGGTGTGCGGTTTTTGATAACAAATATCTTAGGATCGCCGCCCGCTTCGGCAAAAACGCGGGAAATATCGTGCTCACCGGTAGTTCCGGGAAATACAGGAATCAAAACCCTGGGTTTTGCCCGCATTCCCACGGTCCGTTTTATTTTTACGCCGCCGCAATATGAAACATCCACGATACTTGCGGGCGGCAGATCTGTTTTGGTCGGAAATATACGCTCGAGTTTTGCCGTAAAAGTCTCTTCAATACCAACAAGAGAAACAGTTTCGCCGTCGGTTTTTTCTATTTGATATTCAGGGATGGTTTCTCCGATTTCCATATCAGTATCGGTATTTTCGTTTAATTCGACAAGGAACAAACCGTATCCGCTGTTGAAAAGATTTTCATCCTTTATTTCGCGGGTGAACCGGAACCCTATGCGGTTCCCGAAACACATCTTTGCCACCGCTTCAGCGATACCTCCGAAACCTACAGGGTAGACCGCCGCCGCTTTCTTTGTTTTTATCAGCTTTTCCACAGTATCGAACACAGCTTTTATGCTGTCAAAATCAGGTTGTCCGCTTGAATCACAAGAAGAAGGCGAAGCGGTAGGGGAGAGTAGAATAACTTTTGAACCGCTGTTCTTGAATTCGTTTGAAACCAGCTTATCTGCATCTGCTACTGAAACCGCAAAGGATATCAAAGCAGGCGGTACATTCAACGAATCAAAACTTCCGCTCATGGAATCTTTGCCGCCCACCGAACCGCAGCCTAACGCTATTTGTGCATCCAGAGCACCCAGCAACGCGGAAAAAGGTTTGCCCCAGCGTTCGGGAGCGTTCCTCAGGCTTTCGTAGTATTCCTGAAATGAAAGCCAGCAATTCTTCAGACTTCCCCCGACTGAAATAATCTTGGATATGCTATGAATAACCGCAAACTTTGCCGCAAGATACGGCGACATTTCGGCAAGAAACGGATCATAACCCCAACCCATAACGGCAGTGGTATTTGTTTTTTTGCAATCAGTTGGGATTTTTACCGCAAGCGCCGGTGAGGGTGTGAGTCCGGTTTTCCCTCCTAACGGGGCAAGCACCGTACCCGCACCCGCCGAAAAGTCAAATCGATCCGCAAGTCCTTTTTGCGAGCATATATTTATATTGGAGAGATGCTCTTTCCAGCCTTGCTCCGAATTTTTGATCCGGGATTTCAAGAAGTATGATGAGGGGTCAGAATCAGCAGCGTATTTGACTTTAACATTAGCGGTTTTCTTTTTACCGTTGGAATTTAGGAAATCCCGCGAAAGATCAACTACGGTTTTACCGTGGTATTCCATCGTCATATACGGTTTAGAAGTTACAAAAGCGATTCGTGTTGCTTCGAGATTCTCATCGTTGGCAAGTTTGATGAATTGGTACATTTTTTCTGCACCTACGACCACAGCCATTCGTTCCTGAGATTCACTAATTGCGAGTTCGGTTGCGCCCAATCCGTCATACTTTACCGGAACGGCATTTAAATCAATTTTGAGTCCGTCCGCCAATTCTCCGACCGCTACCGAAACGCCGCCTGCGCCGAAGTCATTGCATCGTTTTATAAGCTTTGCGGCAGCCGGATTGCGGAAAAGACGCTGGATTCTGCGTTCTATCGCCGGATTCCCTTTTTGTACTTCCGCAGAACAGGACTCCAGCGAGGTTTCGGTGTGGGATTTTGAGGAACCTGTGGCTCCGCCGCAGCCGTCGCGCCCGGTTTTTCCGCCGATCAAAAGCACAGCATCCCCGCTCTCCGGAGTTTTACGGCAAACATTCTCGGACTTAACCGCACCCAGAACCGCGCCCAGTTCCATTCTCTTCGCAGTATATCCCGGATGGTATATTTCGTTAACCTGTCCTGCCGCGATTCCTATTTGGTTGCCGTAGGAGCTATAACCTTCTGCGGCGGAGCGGGTGATCTTGTATTGGGGAAGTTTACCCTGTAAGGTTTTTTCAGGCGGAGTTAGCGGATCGCCCGCACCCGTGACACGCATTGCCGCGAATACATAAGCGCGCCCGGCAAGCGGATCGCGGATTGCGCCGCCTAAGCAGGTGGAAGCGCCGCCGAAAGGTTCGATTTCGGTGGGATGGTTATGGGTTTCATTTTTAAACATCAAAAGCCAGTCTTCGCTTTGTCCGTCTGTATCGACTTTTATCCGGACACTGCACGCGTTAATTTCTTCGGAAACGTCCAACGCATCCAATAACCCGTCTTTGCGTAATTTTTTGGCGCCGATAGTAGCTATGTCCATTAGAGTGACCGGCCGGTCTTCACCCTTATACAAATTTCCGCGTATTTCGAGGTAAGCATCATAACTTTTGCGGACAGCTTCATCCTCAATTTGTATATCTTCAAGATGTGTCAGGAACGTTGTGTGGCGGCAATGATCCGACCAGTATGTGTCTATGACCCGGAGTTCAGTGATGGTGGGAGGACGATCTTCGGATATGAAATATTCCTGACAAAATTTCAAATCTGCCAGATCCATCGCCAGCGAATATTCGGTAATAAAGCTTTCCAGTCCTTTTTCGTCAAGCTCACAAAATTCGGACAATATTTCGGGAAAATCAGGTTGAGCATATTCAACCTGAAGAGTATTATATTCAGACAGGGGTTCTTCGGTCATTTCTATCGGATTGATAAAAAAGTTTTTGATAGCGGCAAAATCCTGATCCGAAAGGTCTCCGGTTATTATGTAAACGCGTGCGTATCTGACAAGCGGACGTTCGCCGCCGGTCATTAGCTGGATACATTCGGCACAGGAGTCGGCGCGCTGATCATATTGCCCGGGTAATAGAGCCGTCGCAAAAATTCGCTGGTTTTCAGAAAGTTCGGGTAACTGCTCAAAGCAAACATCAACAACCGGGTCGGAAAATACAACCGTCAGGGCGCGTCCGAACGCAGTTTCGCTGATTCCCTCCACGTCATAGCGATGTATCAAACGCACATCCGTGACATTTGACAAACCCGAAAATTCCTGCAGCTCACGCAGAATTCCGGCACTTTCTACCGCAAACGGCTCCTTTTTTTCTATATAGATCCTCTTGACAGTCAAAATGAACATCTCCTCTTTTATAGCATTAAATATTTTGCTTATGAAAACCCGTCTTTTCCGGAAAGCGGAAGACGGAAAACATAAATCCGTTATATCGGAGTAACCTATAATAATCTGCCCGTGCAATTATCTCCGTTTGTTCCCGTTATCATCACATCGTATATTTTACCGGTCAATTCTTTTTGTGCGGCTATTTCAACCGGAGTATAATTTTCCGTATAGCCTTTGCCGGAGGTTTCAAACAGAACCTTGGCGTTTCTGCCTACCTGTGAAGATAAAAATATTTGCCTGCTTTTTTCGGTTTCGCCGGTCATAATCGCCGCGCGCTCTGTTTTGGTTTTTTTGATTATTTTATCCGGCATACTCATAGCTGCCGTTCCGGGACGATCAGAGTAGGGGAATATATGCGCTTTGGAAAATCCGATTTTTTTAACAAATTCCAAAGACGAATAAAATTCATTTTCACTTTCGCCGGGGAATCCAACTATAATATCCGTGGTAATCGCGCAATTTTCAAATGATGCTCTTAACCTTTCCGCAACGAGTGCAAAATCCGATGTTGTATAGTGCCGTTTCATTCTTCGCAGGGTAGAGTCACATCCGCTTTGCAGCGATAAATGGAAATGCGGGCAGAGTTTTTCAAATCCGCTCATCAAATCAATAAGTTCACCGGACATCATATCCGGCTCAAGCGAACCCAGGCGCACTCTTTCGATCCCTTGTATTTCACAAGCGGTTCTTATCGCGTCGGCAATGCTCAGGTCAGAATTTTTGTCCGAACCGGAAATTTTTCCATAATTCGACAAGTTTATGCCGACAAGAACTGTTTCGCTGAACCCTGCCAGTGCTAATCCGTTTAATTCCCGTTCGAGATCGTTGATGCTCTTGGAACGAAGATTGCCACGGGCATAGGGGATAGCACAGTATGCGCAATACCGGTCACAACCGTCTTGTATTTTCACAAAAGCCCGTGTATGTCCCGTAAAAGAGGAAAGGCGCATATCTTCAAAGGTGTCCGGAAGATTTAGGTTATGCTTAATCGCACGGTTTAGGTTTTTTGAAATATTGTTCCCGTTTGTTGTGTGTGTGCGGTTATTTAAAAATTCAACGGCAAGCTTTGCAATTTTACTGCGTTCCGCCGTACCTGTGATAATGTCAACACCCGGTATTTCTGCGGCGTTTTCGGGATATGCCTGCGGAAAACAACC
Organism: Oscillospiraceae bacterium; assembly: GCA_009778115.1. Taxonomy (GTDB): domain Bacteria; phylum Bacillota; class Clostridia; order Oscillospirales; family Ruminococcaceae; genus WRME01. The sequence goes on from WRKL01000017.1 coordinate 22,963, forward strand.
TGTAAGGACAATGACGGCATCAGGGTATAAACGCCGTAAGCGCGCAATAGCCTGCCGTGTTTTTCTGTCGCTTGTCCGGGTCACAGTGCAGGAATTTATAACGCAAATATCGGGAACGTTTCCGTCAGTATCATTTGCTGCGGCTGCGGATTTTATATCCCGGGGTACGGAATGCATAACAGATATAGGTATGATTCCCATGCTGCGGAAACTTTCGGAAATAACCTGACTCTCATATTGATTTACTTTACAGCCCAGTGTGTGGATTAAAACATACATAATTAAAAATTTTCCAAATAATTATTGACACGGGGAAATTATGGTGCTATATTGATAAAGTCATTAATAGTATAGCATATATACTATATTAAGGTAAAGGGGTAAAATAAATGTTAAGTAAAAAAATTACGATCAACACAATCGACAACGTGAAAACTTTTGTGAATGCTGCGCTGAAATGCAACTTTGACATTGATTTGGTTTCGGGACGGCACGCAATTGATGCAAAATCTATCATGGGTGTTTTCAGCCTTGACCTGTCAAAACCGGTTACGGTGCAGGTTTACACTGAAAATGCGGATGTTTTCTTCAGCGAAATAGAAAGCTTCGTTTCACAATGATAGATATAGTATTAGCTTTTTTGATTTCAATGCTGCCTATTTTGGAACTTAGGGGCGGCATAATTTTCGCAGCGGCGAGAGAAATTCCGTTTCTCGCCGCTTTTTTGGTTTGTTTTGCCGGAAATATTATACCGATCCCTTTCATCCTGTTTTTTATCCGTAAAATTTTTAATTTTTTGGGTAAATTCAAGTACACAAAAAAGCTGGTGGTAAAATTAGAGAACCGCGCCCGGGCGAAATCTGACAAAGTGCGGAAACATCAGCTCCTGGGATTGTTTCTGCTGGTGGCGATACCTCTGCCGGGTACAGGCGCATGGACAGGATCGCTGGTTGCCGCGTTTTTAAATCTTCCGCCTAAAAAAGCTTTTTTGACGATTACGCTGGGTGTGCTGGGTGCAGGTATAATAATGTCGTTGTTGTTTTATCTTGCGCCGGATTTGTACAAAACATTAATTGTGCGGCATTAAGCTTTTATGGTTTTGCCGTGTCAGAGGTATTTCTAAATAATATGTGAATTTTAGGGGAACATAATGTTACCATAAGTTTAATTTTAATTATTTGTTAAAGGAATATCATTAATATATGTTCAAACAAGCATCGGCAGAATACGAGATTTTTAAGACATTGATAAATTGCGATAAAGATTGCGCATATCAGCAGGAAGGAAATTGCGGGCTGGATTCGGTCGCAAAGCTGTCAAGCGGAAATATTGACGGATGTTGTTATTACAAAAACCCGGAGTTAGAAACACAAAATAATGCCCTGTCTTCATAATATCTTAATCTTATGAAGTGACAGTGGGGGAGGGCGCATTGATTTTAAGTGATGCGGTCTTTTTCTTTCTGTCACGAGCGGTAGAAAGCATCAGTTTTATACGGTTTTCCTGATTTACTTTGGTTGCGCCCGGGTCGTAGTCTATCGCAACGATGTTCGCGCCCGGGTTATGCTTGAGTATTTTGCGTATCATACCCTTGCCTGCGATATGGTTGGGAAGACATCCAAAAGGCTGAGCACAAACCACATTCTCCGCACCGCTGTGTATAAGTTCAAGCATTTCTGCGGTTAAAAGCCAGCCCTCACCCATTTTGTTGCCGTAACCTATGTAGGGTTCGGCTAATTTTTTTATACTTTCAAAATCTGCGGGGGGCGTAAACTTTTCATATCCTCTCAAAACTTCGATAAGTGTTTTTTGCGCTTTAAGCAGATAGTTTTTAAATAAATTAATGATAAATTTTTTAAAAGGGTTTCCGCCGTACAAATCAACATCTGTAATTCGGTTATCCGCTTTGAACAGCACAAAATCCAATACCCCGGGGACAACGACCTCACAATCTTCTTTCAACAGAAACTCTTCGAGGTTGTTATTCGCAAGCGGGGAGTATTTAACATATATTTCACCGACTATTCCGACTTTAAGCTTGTCAGTCCGGACGATTTGCAATTCATTGAAGTCCGCCGCCATAGCTTCGAACACCGGGCGCATCTTCTTTATCGAAAACCCGTCGCTGTTCTTATACATTTCGGAAAGTATTTGTATCCACTCGGCGGTTTTTTTACTGACCGATCCGCGTACAAGTTCGTAAGGCCGCAGCTGGTTGGAAATAAGCATAAGCGCATCACCGTACATAAGAGCGGAAACCATTTTTTTCACCAGTGAAAGCGTTATTTTAAATCCGCCGTTCTTTTCAAAACCGCTGAGATTGAATGAAATTATCGGAATATTTTCAAAACCCGATTTGATCATAGCTTTACGCAATAAATGAATATAGTTTGAAGCACGGCATCCGCCGCCGGTTTGGGTGATAATAAGTGCTGTGCGGTCTGGGTCGTACTTGCCGCTTTTGAGGGCATCAATAAATTGACCTACCACCAGCAAGCAAGGATAGCACGCGTCGTTATGCACATTTTGCAATCCCTGCGCCGTAATATTGGGGTTGTCGGTATGTAAGAGATCCACATCATACCCATAATTCAAAAAGATGTTGCGCATAAGCTCAAAGTGCATGGGCAGCATATTGGGTATGAGAATTTTGTGGGTGCGCTTCATTTCCCGTGTGAAAAGCAAACGCCCGGTTTTATCGTACTTTAATTGAGACATGATTCTAATTACCTATTTACCTAATAATTCTAAAGTTTTTTTATCCGGTTTTCCGTTAAAAAACTTATCTATAGCTTTTATGAAAACGGGATTGCTTTCGTCCGCCATATGGAACAGTGTCATACTTGCCAGAAACTTATCATTGTCGGGGTTTCCGAAAATATCGGTTGTGTCGTTTAGGTCAAGATTAAGGAGAGCTTCGGTCAATTCGATTAACCGCGCACCCAGAATTTCATGCGCCAGATAATCCCGTGCTTCGCTCAAACCGCAGATACCGTAATGTTCCGCGGCAGGGCTGTATCCCAGCCCTTCAAGCTGCGGAAAGATATACCATAAACAATAATTTTTTTTCACACTATTGTTTATTTCAAGTAAAACCTTTTCGTAAATATTCTCCTGCGCTGTAAGAAAACGCCCCAAGTCTTTTTCCATCATTTTGTACACATCCTTTTATTTTTTAATCCGATTATATTTATCAATCCAATATCATAAAACCGTAAGGTTTTTTCGCGTTTCCCATAACAACATCATTTCCGGCAGGGATATCGAACTCGATCTCTCTTTCTGTGGGATTTATAATAACCATAATATTTTCGTTTTTATTATATCTGCAAAAACCTATAAGCGGAGCGGAAAAATGCGCAAAATCAATTTCACCTTTTGCAAGGACAGGCAGTTTCAACCGAAGTTCTCCCAGCATCCGGGCATGATTAAGCAATTCATCGTCTTCCCGGCTCCACGGATAGCAGGCACGGTTAAAAGGGTCTTTATAGCCCTGTAACCCGGCTTCATCGCCGTAGTATATACAGGGCATTCCCGGAAGAAAATATTGCAGCACCATCGCAAGCTTGAGAAGTGCGCGCCCCTTTTGGTATTGTTCCTTGCTGAGAACCATTTGTGATTGACGTCTGCGGTCTGCCGTACCCATTTCTTCGCCTGCCAGCATAGTTATCGCTCGCAGGGTATCATGGGTAGAAAGACTGTTCATAGCAAGATCCAGCGCGGGCCGCGGATAGTTTTCAACGATCGTCATAATTCGGCTTTTAAACACCGCCGCCGCGTTATTATCATCATTTGCTGTACGAAGAAGCTCCAGTATAGCATCCTTGAAAGGGTAGTTCATAACGCTGTCAAGTTCGCCGCCCAGGATATAGGTACGCTGCTCCCCATAACTTATTTTGTTGGAAGCATCTTCCCATACCTCGCCGATCAACAATTTATCACCTGCGGCATCACGCAAACATTTTATAAAAGCATCGGGCAGTTCGTCAGCGACATCCAATCTGAACCCCTCTGCGCCCAGATTCAACCAATACTTTATCACACCGCATACGAAATTTATATAATCAGGGTTGGTTTTATCAAGGTTTGGTAACGAACGAAAACCCCACCAACAATCATAGCCGTCAGGATAGTCAAAAAATTTGTACCATTGGACATATTCACTCGCAGGATCGTTATAAGCTCCGCCGTCCCCGTAACGCTTAAAACGGTTGAAATATACGCTGTCAGCCCCGGAATGACTGAATACTCCATCGAGTATAATAGATATTCCGGCTTTTTTTGCGTTCTCGCAAAGCGAAACGAAATCATGTTTTGTTCCCAAAAGAGGGTCTACTTTATAATAATCAGCGGTATTGTAGCGATGATTGGAATGTGATTCGAAAATCGGGTTGAGATAAATTATACTTACACCCAGCGAGTTCAAATAAGGAAGTTTTTGTTCGATACCTTTTAAATCGCCGCCGAAAAAATCGCAGTTAATAAATTTGCCCTCTTCTTTGGGCATCCAAAAGGGTTGTCCGTTCCAGTCAGAGCGCAGGAATCTGTCCTTGGGCACATTGGAGTATGTTTTTCCCGAACAGTAAAATCTATCCGGAAACAACTGGTAATATATGCCGCCCTTATGCTTTTCGGGAGTAGTGAAATTCGAATGATATACCGTCAGCTGCCAGAGCTCGCCGCTGTCGCCGTCATTGAGGTCGCCGCAACCTTCGTACAGCCGCTTGATGTACAAGCTGGTGTTAACCTTGAAGTAATAAAAATATGTTCCGGCTTCATTTATAATGAATTTGCATTGCTTGCGGTGATCACCCTGATCATCCATTAATATAAAACGTTCCGGCTTTTCTCTTATAAATAATACCAGCACAACCTCTGCATCTTTCAAACCGTAAGGCAGATCAACGCATATTGTTACCTCTTCGCCTGTTTTTACCGCACCGAAAGGGGTTTTATAATCTTCGCTCCTACTGTTATAAAGCATATTAAATGATAACCTACTCTCCATATTTTGGTACATTTATTAATGTATGTTAATTCCAATTCAAGGCAATACTTCTATTAATGGGGTGTTGGCTTGGTTCCTAACAAAGTTGAAATTTGCGGTGTAAATACTTCGAAAATCACAGTCTTGAAAGAAAAAGAAAAAATGAGTCTGCTCAAACAGGTAAGACAGGGTAATCTTGCCGCGCGTGAAAATCTTGTTAACGGCAATCTTAGATTGGTTCTAAGCGTAATACAGCGCTTTACAGGGCGCGGCGAAAATCTTGACGATTTGTTTCAAATAGGTTGTATCGGGCTTATCAAAGCCATTGATAATTTCGATATTGGGCAGAACGTGCGGTTTTCGACATATGCGGTTCCCATGATCATTGGAGAGATCCGGCGTTACCTCCGGGACAATAATTCAATCAGAGTCAGCCGTTCATTAAAAGATACAGCCTACCGCGCGATGAAGGTCAAGGAGGAACTTGTCGGCAATAATGCCAAAGAACCGACCGTTGAACAAATTGCCGAAAAAATGGGAACTCCGAAAGAAGAAGTGGTTATCGCCCTGGAATCTATTGTGGATCCCGTTTCGCTTTATGAGCCGGTTTATTCAGACGGAGGAGATACAATTTATGTGATGGATCAAATCAAGGACAAATGTGACGATAGCCATTGGCTGGATGAACTTTCTTTAAAGGAAGCGATGAAAAACCTGTCTGAACGGGAAAAGAAGATTCTCGCACTCCGGTTTTTTCAAGGGAAAACTCAGGTAGAAGTCGCCCGGGAAATAGGAATATCTCAAGCACAGGTTTCCCGTCTTGAAAAAGGAGCGTTATCGAACATTAAAAATCAGATTTGACCGATTTCAATATACCCGGTAACGGGTGAGGTTATTATAACATGATTATATCAATATCCCTAACCGCCAAATCATGTTTCAATGTTCTCGGGACCTGTTCTAAATCTCTGATTTAGGTAACGGGTGAGGTTATTATAACATGATTATATCAATATCCTTAACCGCCAAATCATGTTTCAATGTTCTCGGGACCTGTTCTAAATCTCTGATTTAGGTAACGGGTGAGGTTATTATAACATGATTATATCAATATCCTTAACCGCCAAATCATGTTTCAATGTTCTC
>WRKL01000018.1 GCA_009778115.1 Oscillospiraceae bacterium
TCCGTCACCAAGCTGACCATACCAATCAGAACCCCAAGACCAAACCGTACCGTCGTTTTTTAATACTGTTGTATGCCCATCACCCGCAGAAACTGCCATTACGTTAGTTAAATTTTGCACTTGTACCGGAGTTCTTCTATCTGTAGTAGTTCCGTCGCCAAGCTGACCATCTTCATTATTACCCCAAGCCCAAACCGTGCCATCGCTTTTTAACGCTGCTGTGTGTGTATCTCCCGCGGAAATCATAGGTGTTGTTGTGAATGTTTCGGCCGCTTGCGCTTGATATACAGGAAAATTCATTAACATTCCCAATATCATCGTTACCGTTAACAAGACCGAGGGGATTTGTAAATTCTTCTTTTTCATTATGCTGACCTTTCTTTAGTTTATCCGGATAAAAATTAATTTAATACCCCGTTGTATATTTCGGCATCCAGTCCCCGTGCGCTTCAAGCAAATCATCAACCATGCTTACAATATCATCGGCCGACAATTCTGCGCAGGTATGAGGGTCAAGCATTGCCGCATGGTAAATGTGCTCTTTTTTGCGTGTTACCGCCGCTTCAATCGTCAGAAGCTGGGCGTTAATGTTGGTCATGTTCATAGCCGCGAGCTGCGGCGGAAGTGCCCCGGCACGGGTAGGATGAATCCCCGAACCGTCCACAAGGCAGGGTACCTCCACACAAGCTTCGGCGGGCAGATTTTCGATCAAAGCACCTGTATTAAGCACGTTGCCGCCGATTTTATACAAACGGTTTGTTACTATGGACTCCATTATATAGGATGCGTATTCACCCGTCCGGTTGTGAGGGATTTCGCTTTGTTTTGACATTTTTGAATATTCGTCTTCCCATTGTTTAATTGCACCTATACAGCGGCTTATATATTCATCCAGCGGAATATTGAACTTTTCTATCAGCTCAGGGTATCTTGATTTAATGTAAAAAGGGTTGTATTCCGCATTATGTTCACTGGATTCCGTGCAATAATAACCCAGCTTTTCTATATAGTCATACCGAACCATATCATGGTGTTTTTCTTTAGCATTCTTTTCTTTTGCGCGGCGTCTTATTTCCGGGTAAAGGTCGTTGCCGTGCTTGTCGGCGATTTCCAAAAGCCATCCCATATGATTGATGCCCGCAATAAGCTCCTTTCTTCCGTCTAACTTGTCCTCCATGCCTAATTGTCGCAACAGATGTTCCGAACAGCCTTGAACGCTGTGGCAAAGCCCTATGGTTTTCACGCCTGTATAACGGAGCAGATAGCCTGTCAGCATCGCCATGGGATTTGTGTAATTAAGCAAAAGCGCGTCCGGACAAACTTCCTCCATATCCCGTGTTATTTCTTCCAACACCGGAATAGTGCGTAATGCCCGCATTATACCGCCGATCCCGATTGTGTCGGCAATCGTCTGCCGCAAACCGTATTTTGCCGGTATTTCAAAATCCGTAACCGAGCAAGGCTTATAACCGCCGACTTGTATCGCGTTCACGGCAAAATCTGCGCCCCGCAACGCATCCCTGCGGTTTTCTGCTCCTAAAAAAGATGTGATTTTAGCGTGTCCGCCCAAAGCTCTGTTCATATTTTCCAGAATTTTTGCACTCTCTTTCAGACGTTTGCCGTCAATATCGTAAAGTGCCATTTCGCTGCCGCGCAAAGACTCCGTACACATACAGTCGCCTAATACATTTCGTGCAAACGTAACGCTTCCCGCACCGATGAATGTTATTTTCATAATGAATGTTTTATCCTTTCAATTTTCTATTTTCACTTTTTATTGATTTCGGGTTTATACCCTTATTTGTCCGGTTTTGCTGTATAAGCTGAAAATCCTGTTTTTGCCTATTGTTTTGTTGAATCGCTTTACTCTATAGTAAATTGTCCGCCCCCGTCCGTAATTCGGTGTAAGCCAGGAGCTTCTTTTGGTGGTTCCCATCGGCTTGAATCCGGAATTTCTGCTTTTTGAGGATACTTCCAAAACATAGGTGAAGCCCCGCTGTGCCTTCCATTTTACCGTTGCTACACCTGCGGCGAACACCGAAGCCGAAACTTGTGCAGGTGCGGAGGGTCTTTTTAAAAATTTTGCGTAAATACTGACCGAACCCTCAATCTTCCTATTGAAATTGAATTTTCTCTTTAGTTTTTTGTCCTGATACCAGCCCGCAAAAGCGAACCCTGACCGTACCGGTGTGTATGACTTGACCTTACCCCCCGTTTTAACGCGCACAACCTTGGTTTTGCCTGCTGCTTTGAACAACACCTTGCTCTTTCCGCGTTTCCATTCAGCGTTTATTTCCAGATCTTCGGTAACATCCTTGAACGAAATGTCCCATCTCCAAAATATATATCCGCTCCTTTTTGGATTCGCCGGAGCTTTTGCGCTGTCGCCGTAAGCTACGGTTTGTGTTTTCCCTATCTTTTTTCCCTCGTTATAAAATGTCACTTTGTAGCCATCTATCAGAATATATTGTATATCAAATTCCTCAGCATAATCGTGTGCCGCAGAATCCCGTTTGCAATAAATAATCAAACTCTCGGATTCATAAAACGCTTCCTCGTGTATTTCGGTAACACTTGAGGGGATATTCAACCTTTCTAAGTATTCATTTTTTGAAAATGCTATAATATCAATTATTTGCACGGTATTCGGAACCGTGTAGAAATCCGCTGTTTTGCCGGGCGGATAAAAGATAAGAATACTTTTATTTTTATTGAACAAAACACCGTCCGAGCTGGAATAATAACTGTTTTGCGGCTCCACCTCTATACTTATCAGGCTCTCGCAATCCGCAAATACCGCATTACCCAATACTGTTACTCCGCCGGGTATTTTTATGTTTAACAAATTTACACAGCCTGCGAACACGCTGCTTTCGATTTCGTTCAATCCGTTGGGTAAAGTCACGGATACCAGAAGTTCACAATCCTCAAACGCTCCCATCCCAATACTCTTTACGCTTGCGGGCAGAACCACGCTTTCTAAAAATTCATCACCGGAAAAGACTCCCTCACCGATCCGGACAATATTCATTGAATTGGGAATAATCAAATCGCTTTCCGTCCCGATATATTTTTTCAAAACACCGCTTTCCACAACAAATTCAATTTCAACATCATCATCAACATCGTCGTTTCCATTGTTGTAGGTTGTTTCGTCCAACGCAAAAACCGGAACGGTATCTCTTATGCCGTTCACTGCCGTAAAACCAAACAAAGAAAAAATCATTAAAAAACATAACGAAAAACAAACAAGCTTCCTCATAAAAATCCGCTCCTTTAAAATATTTTTTACCCCAAAGCCACATCCAGCACCATCATCACCAAAAAACCTGCCATGACGCCCATTGTTCCGGCGTGAGAATGTTTGCCCATATTTGCCTCGGGAATTAATTCCTCAACTACCACATATATCATCGAGCCGGCCGCAAAAGACAACAGCCAGGGCATAAAAGGTGCAACCCATATTGCCAAAAGCACGGCTAAAAAACCGAACACGGGTTCCACCGCTCCGGATAATAAAGCCCACAGAAAAGATTTCCCCACAGAAAACCCTTCCTGGCGCAAAGGAAGTGAAATTGCGGCTCCTTCCGGGAAATTTTGGATCCCTATACCCAGTGCCAGTGCTATCGCCGGCGCATATAATTCAGCTCCGCCGCCATGTTTGGCAGCCAAAGCGAAAGCAAGCCCCACCGCCATACCCTCGGGTATATTGTGCAGAGTTACCGCAGAAAAGAGCAGCGTAGTCCGTTTTGAATTGGAGGGCAAACCTTCCTTTACGTTGGTAAACGGATGCAGATGCGGAATAAATTTATCCAGACCAAATAGAAACATAAAGCCCAGTAGAAATCCGCCTGCCGCCGGTATCCAGCCGGGTATTCCCATTGATTCGGATTCTTCGATTGCCGGCAGCAATAAACTCCATACCGAAGCGGCAATCATAACTCCGGCAGCGAACCCGAGGAAAACCTGCTGCATTTTGCCCGGATCAGTTTTTCGGAAAAGAAATACTGTAGCCGACCCCAGACACGTCATAAAAAAAATAAAACCCAGTCCCGCACCCGCATATAAAAACGCTTGCATGAAATCAAATCCTTTTTCTAAAAAAATCCGCAGCCGCATACCGCTACACGGTAAATTTATTAATCCAATCGGTAAAACTTCCGGCAAATTTCCGCAAAAAATCCTGTGTATCCTTATTTGAAACACTGTTTTTATCTACTAATCCGGCTGCACCGCCGATATACGCTTCGGGTTGCTGCATCATATAAATATTAAGGCAGGATGCTGTTTGTCTTAGATGGTGGCTTGCGCCGAATCCGCCCAGGTTCCCCGGTGTCACACTGATTACCGCGCCGGGTTTTTCGTTCCAGGCATTTTCCGCCATGGGACGTGATGCAATATCCAAAGCATTTTTAAGAACCGGCGGCATAGAGCGGTTATATTCCGGCGTAACAAACAACACTGCATCCAGCGACCTGACGTTCTGACGAAAATGTTTCCATTCTACCGGTAAATTTTCATCATTATCCAAATCCTGATTGTACATGGAAAGCGAACCAATATCTACAAAAGTGACATCAAACGTTTCTTTAAGCACCCCCGACAAGTAAAGCGCAATCTTTTTGCAGAAAGAAGCGCGGCGCAAACTGCCGACGACGATCCCTATTAATTTTTTATCCATTACCCTTACCTTTTCTCTTCCGGGTATAAAGCTTGGATTAATTTCCCAACTTTATAATATACCCGGTATGCCCGGTGCTTTAGGCATTGCGCTCCGGCCTGTCTGTCATTTCTTCAAGTACTTCTATTGGTTGAAATCCCATTTTTCTGTCAATTTCTTCACCGTCTTTAAAAACTACAAGTGTAGGGAGCGTGTTTACGCCGTAAAGACCGGCAAGCTCCCGTTCGCTGTCAACATTAATTTTTATTACTTTAATTTCGCCGCCGTGTTTACTTTGAAATTCTTCAATAACAGGCGTGAGCATCCGGCAATAGCCGCACCATTCAGCCCAAAAATCCACCAACGACATACCGTTGGAAATCATGTTTTCAAAATTTTCTTTTGTTAAATTTGACATATTATACACCTTACGACAAGTTGCGCAAGAACCATTTAACGCCGTACCGCAACAGATGGCGTTCGCGCCGACTTTGTTCCTTTCATTATTAAGCTTCCTTGGAAATTTAAAATAACACGCCTTATTTTTAATGTTTGACCGATACATTAAAGGGAAGGTGAAAAACAAAAACCATTAAAAATCAAGAGTAATATTTTTTGCTGGCTACTTTCTCAACGCCCCATTAAATACTTAAATATTCTTTTGCGGCTAAAGCCGAAACGGAGCCGTCGGCCGTAGCAGTTACGATCTGGCGGATTTTTTTTGTACGGGTGTCACCCGCGGCAAATACACCCGGCACATTTGTGCGGCAGTCCTCTCCGGCTATGACATACCCCATTTCGTCTAAATGAATCTCGGAAGCGAACATTGAGTTGTCCGGCTCTGACCCAATCGCAACGAACACCCCGTCTATAGGGATTTTTGTGATTTGACCGTTTAATTTATTTTCCGCTGTAATTTCTTCGATCTTTTTATCTCCGGTAATTTCCCTTACAACCGAATCGGTTATAAATTGAACATTTGTTTTGGATTTTGCCTGTTCCAATTGCAATTGCTCGGCTTCAAAAACTGGAAAGCGATGGATTACGGTTACCGTTCGGCACAACTCGGACAATATAATTGCATCGCCTATAGCTACGTTTCCGCCGCCCACAACAGCGATATCCTTTCCCCGGTAAAGCGGTGCATCGCAGGTTGCGCAAAAAGCAACACCGCGTCCAATCCACTTTTCTTCTCCGGGTACACCGAGCCGCCTCGGCTTTGCCCCGGTCGCAATTATTACGGTTTTGGCTTGATGAACCCCGTTGGAAGTGACAATTTTTTTAATATCGCCCGAAAGCGTTGCAGATTCTATTTTTTCGTATAAAATATTTGCTCCCAAGCTTTTCGCTTGATTATACAGGGCAACCGCAAAATCAGCACCGTTAATACCCGGCATTCCCGGATAATTTTCAATGGAAACCGTACTTATAATTTGTCCGCCGTAAAAAGCCTTTTCTATTACTTTAACCGAAAGTCCCGCGCGAACTCCGTATATTGCCGAGGTTAAACCGGCTGTTCCGGCGCCGATAATGATTAAATCATTCATTGTGCCGTCTCCTTAATTTTTGTTGAAAAAAAGGGAGCGCAAAAAGCACCCCCTTTTTATCCGGTTTTTATTCGATTACCGTTTTCCATAACCCGTGCAAATTACAATAAGCGTAAACCGCCAAAGGTTTATCTTGCGAAACAGTAAAAGTAAGCTTTGGCTCTTCGCCGACTTTCAGGCATTTGCGCTGACCGCCGCGTTCGGTTTCCACATAAATAAACGCTATATTGTGTTTTTCTTCCATCGGGTGCGGTATGCTGCCGATCTGAACAGTGATGTTATTGCCGTTCACAATAACTTCAGGCAGATGCTTTTCGGTGCTTGCCTCAACGGTGTTGGGGACAAGTTCGGTCATTTTTTCTCCGCAGCACACCACCGGAACACCTTTGTTGTCGATAAGACCGATAAGGTTTCCGCAATGCCTGCAAAAAAAGAATCTCTGATTTTTGCACATAAGTAACACTCCTTATATTAATTTATTTTTGCCGGAAAAGGGTTGACGAATACCCTTGCGGCGAGTTCGTTGTCCAGGGTGAGAAGAAGCCCTTTGTTATCGCCTATTAAACTGAGTTTATCCAAGACATCGGTAACGCTGGACTCTTCCTCTACCTGCTCATCCACATACCACATCATAAACTGATAGCAGGCGTGGTCGGATTCCTGCATGGCAAGTGTCGCAATAGAATTGATGCTTTTTGTAACCTGTTGCTCATGCGAAAGAACCTTTTCAAAAATATCGTTTACATCAGAAAATGAATCGAGCGGCGATTCAATTGCCGAAAACGACGGGGATGCACCGCGTTCTAAAATATAATTATATATATTAGTTCCGTGAGCCATTTCCTCCTGTGCCTGTACAAAAAGCCAGTTCGAGACACCCTTTAGTCCGAATTTGTCGGCGATTGCGGACATGGAAAGATACAGGTATGCAGAATAATATTCGGCGTTTACCTGATCGCTTAACGCTTTGGTGAGTTTTTCACTCAGCATAATTTTCCTCCTATATGTTAATTTCAACACAATTTAAAAATGTTATAACGGGCAAGAGACCGGTATCCGTTATCTAAAGAGATGTTCCGCCGCTTTTCAACTTGAATTGTGCGATTGTATCTTCCAAAATATTAGCCTGACTGCTCATTTCTTCGGAACTGGCGGCAGACTCTTCGGCAGTAGCGCTGTTTTGCTGGATAACCTGAGCCACCTGATCGATACCTGTGTTGATCTGTGCGATTCCTGTCGATTGATCTTCGGACGATTTTGCGATTTCTCCAATCAATTGATTGCTCTCATTGATACCCGAAACAATCTCTGCCAGACTGGAAGCGGTTTCCGCGGCAATATGGTTCCCTAATTCGGCTTTATCAATTGAATTTTGAATCATCACGCCGGTATCTTTCGCCGCTTCAGCACTTTTTGAGGCAAGATTCCGTACTTCCTCAGCGACAACCGCAAAGCCTTTGCCGTGCTGACCGGCGCGTGCAGCCTCGACAGCCGCATTAAGAGCTAAAATATTTGTCTGGAAAGCGATATCATCAATGGTCTTTATGACCTTGCTTATGGATTGACTTGCCTCGTTAATTTCTTGTACGGCGCGTGTCATTTCACCCATTTGATGATTTCCTTTTTCGGCATTGGTTTTAATGGTATTGGCAAGATTCGAAGCCTTTTCCGCCATATAGGCGTTAGTTTTGGTTTTTTCTGCAATCGTGGCTATTGAGCTGGAGAGTTGTTCTACGGCAGCTGCCTGCTGGGTAGAGCCTTGAGCAAGACTCTGCGCACCATTGGCAACTTGTTTTGAGCCGATAGAAACCTGTCCGGTGGAAGATTGAATTTCGCCAAAAGCTTTGTTGAGGTTTTCGGTCATTTGCTCGAGCGACAACCCCAGCACATCCCGCTTGGAAAGGATCGTGTTTTCAACCCTCAAGTCCCTGTTTGCAATCAAACCGAGCGCTTCGCTGATGACGGTTACATGTTTAACAAAACCGGCAGAAGCTGAAATGGTAAGTCCGATCTCATCCTTGACCGCCGAAAGCTTTCCGATTATTTCAACATCCTCCGGAGTAAGTGTGATGTCGCCCTCCCTGCCGGCTTTTTCCATAAAAGAAGCAAGCGCATGAAGAGGTTTTGTAATACTTTTGGTTAGCAGCAAAGCCAAAAGCACACTTGCAACAAAGGCCGCAATTATAAATGCGATAAGCAGAATGATCAAGGATTGTTCCAGCGCAACGATGCTGCTTTCGTTTTCTCCAACCATTTCTTTGAGCCGGCTCGCCATTTGGTCAAGAAAAGATATTGTTTCCTCGGCTCGGGGAATAATTTCTGTTGAGAGTTTATTTTGAGCACCTTCATTATCCCCGGCGTTCAAAGAGTTAAGTACGGTTTCTGCTTCATTGTGCATATAAGCGTGAGGATCAAGAGCCTTATTAAGTAATTCAAGAAACTGCGTGTCTTTTATTCGCTTGGACGATTCGCTGTTCATCCATTTGCCCAGAGCGCAGGCACCGGGATCCAGCGAACCTGTAAACTCCGAACCGGTAAACACCGACATGGTCAATCCTTGTTTCCAATTGTAATGGGCATTTAAAACATCCGTGATTTCATAAGTCACTTCGGTAAGACTTTGTAACTCTCTGGTCATTTTCGACACCGTGAGCATGGAAATTATGCCGGTAGCTCCAAGCACCAATCCAATGACGGCCATAAGGGCGAATCCTACCAGAAGTTTTGTGCGAAGCTTCATGTTTTTCATTTTATAATCACTCCTTCTAAAATTTACAAATTTGATAATAACAAGCTTTTTTGGATTATATCATATCATCGACAAAAAAACAACCCTTTTGAAAACAAAAACATTTAAACCGCCGAACGTGAACAATTTGTACTCAGCGGTTTTATTTTCTTTAGTTTAATTGATTTCTATTTTTAAGCGGTAGTTATGGTATAATAGACCTCCTCGAAAACCACTTCGCGACGTATGACGTGTTCATACATCACGTTTTAATTTCCGAGTAGGTCTATTATCGTTCTTGCCTTTGAAATTTTCCAGCGTATACTCACAACACCGAGCGATTAAATAATTTACTGCAAATAATTTTCAACAATGTAATCAGGGAAAAATCGTTTTATTTAAAACTAACACAGAAAATAAATCAAAAACGGCGAAGGTTACACCTTGCCGCTTTTGATTTGGGTAGTATTAATAGTATACACTTGTTATGCTTTTTTGCCATACAAATTACCATGCAAAAAATTAAAACGTCTTTGTTATGCGGTTCGCCCTTTATTAATACATTCCGCCCATTCCGCCGCCCATAGGAGGTGCCGCAGCAGGAGTTTCTTCTTTAATATCCGAAACCAAACTTTCGGTGGTGAGCACCATGCCCGCTACCGAAGCGGCATTTTGAAGCGCGCTGCGAGTCACTTTGGCCGGATCAACTATTCCTGCGGTTATCATGTCCACATATTTGTCGCCCATCACATCGAATCCGTAACTGACCTGAGCTTTTTTCGCTATGTCATTAATAATGACCGAGCCTTCAAGTCCGGCGTTGTCCGCAATCTGACGCATAGGTTCTTCGAGAGCTTTAAGCACGATCTGAACTCCGGTTTTTTCGTCGTTCTCAACATCGTTCATAACCTTTTTCAGATTGGGGATAACATTGAGCAACGCAACTCCGCCGCCGGCTACAATGCCTTCCTCGACCGCCGCTCGGGTAGCCGCAAGCGCATCTTCCATGCGCATCTTCTTTTCTTTCATTTCCACTTCGGTTGCCGCTCCAACCTTGATCAAAGCAACACCGCCCGAAAGTTTCGCCAAACGTTCCTGAAGTTTTTCACGGTCAAAGTCCGATGTAGTGGTTTCTATCTGGGTTTTTATTTGCCCTATTCTGGCTTTGATTGCATCCGCATCGCCTTTTCCATCAACGATGATGGTGTTTTCTTTTTGAACTTTTACCCGATGTGCGGAGCCCAGCATTTCCATCGTAGCAGCTTTAAGATCTAATCCCAGTTCTTCACTTATCACCTGTCCGCCGGTAAGGATAGCTATATCCTGCAGCATTTCTTTGCGGCGATCTCCGAATCCGGGAGCCTTAACCGCCACAACGGAAAATGTTCCGCGCAGTTTATTCAGGATCAACGTCGCCAGGGCTTCGCCTTCAATGTCTTCCGCTATGATGACCAGCTTTTTGCCCGATTGCAGTATCTGCTCGAGCAACGGGAGGATATCCTGGATATTTGTGATCTTTTTATCCGTAATAAGGATGCTCGCATCGTCGATGACCGCTTCCATTTTGTCGGTATCCGTAACCATATACGGCGTTATATAGCCGCGGTCAAATTGCATACCCTCAACAACTTCGGAAAACGTTTCCGCCGTTTTAGATTCTTCTATCGTGATAACCCCGTCTTTGGATACTTTATCCATAGCTTCGGCGATAAGATTGCCTATAAATTCGTCATCCGCTGAAACCGTCGCAACTCTTGCTATATCCTTGCTTCCCTCAACTTTGCGGGAGTTGGCCGCTATCGTGTCCACAGCCGCATCTACAGCTTTTTGTATTCCGCGTTTTAACGCCATCGGGTTTGCGCCTGCCGCAACATTTTTCATGCCCTCATTAACCAGAGCCTGCGCCAATAAAGTCGCTGTGGTTGTTCCGTCGCCTGCGGCATCGTTGGTTTTGGTCGCAACCTCTTTTACAAGCTGCGCGCCCATGTTTTCGTATTCGTCTTCAAGCTCAATTTCCTTGGCGATAGTAACACCATCATTAGTTATAAGCGGCGCTCCGAATTTTTTATCCAGCACTACGTTGCGTCCTTTAGGTCCCAGAGTGATTTTTACGGTGTTGGAAAGTTGATCTATACCGCTTTGCAGCGCTTTGCGCGCTTCTTCTCCGAAAATAATTTTCTTAGCCATATTTTCCTTTCATCCTCCATTAATTAATAATTAATTGAGTATATCTAGTATATCTATTATATCTATAAATATCTAAATAAATACTCTTTTTTCCCTGAAATCCGCTGACATCATCCTTCGTTGTGTTTCAGGGACTTTTCCCCGCTGCTGACAGGTAAAATGCCGGTAAACAAATGAGCGCAACTCATTCAACAATAGCTAAAACGTCGGATTGGCGCAAAAGGGTATATTCCTGATCTTCCACTTTAACTTCGGTTCCCGCATATTTACTGATAAGAACTTTATCGCCGACTTTAAGCTCCATTTTTACTTCTTTGCCGTCAACAACTCCTCCGGGTCCTACCGCCACAACTTCAGCGACTTGGGGCTTTTCTTTGGCTGAACCTGCCAGCAATATCCCGCTTTTAGTCGTTTCAAGAGCTTCAAGCATTTTGATAACTACCCGATCTGCCAATGGTTTAATAGTCATGTTGATCCTCCTCACATATTATTAGCACTCTATGTGTTCAAGTGCCAGACATTTATCAATTCTAATGATATTTTCCAAAAAATCAAGTATAAAATGTTAAAATGAAAAAAATTGTATATTTGTACATATTTGCGGCGTGGTTATTGATATGTTTTGTGTTTCATGTTCTAAAATTTAAATGTAAGCAAAAATGTAGCAAATGTAGCTCTCCATGTGCTTGACAAGATGAATATATTAGTGTACTATCATTAAGGCAGATATATTCACACTAACGTTGGAGGTAAAAATGGACGCGTTGAAACTCATTAATCAGGACAGTTTGAAAGAAAAAATGCCGGAAGTAAATATCGGCGATACTGTCAAAGTTCATGTGAAAATCAAAGAAGGCGAAAAAGAAAGAATCCAAATATTTGAAGGTACCGTTATTTCGAAAAAACACGGTGGTGTCAGCGAAACTTTCACGGTTCGCCGTTTATCCCACGGTGTCGGGGTGGAACGTGTATTCCCGATACATTCACCGAATATCACAGATGTACAGATTGTTCGGCGCGGACGGGTACGCAGAGCAAAATTGTACTATCTGCGCGACCGGGTAGGCAAGGCCGCGAAAGTGCGTGAAAAGATTCGATGACAAACGATATGGAAAAAGAATCCGGATTCGAAGTTGAAAAGGAAGAATTACCCCCAAGCAATATAAACAAGGAACTTTTTGATATAGCCGAAACCGTCACGCACGCTTTGGTTGTCGTCGTTCTGGTTTTCACTTTCTTTTTCAGAATAGTCGGAGTATCAGGGGAATCTATGCGCCCCACGCTCGAGAACAAGGATTACATTTTGATCACAGACTTTTTCTACAGCCCCAAGAGGGGTGACATTGTGGTGGTCACTGTGCCGGGCGAAGAAAATCCGCTTGTAAAGCGCATAATAGCAGTGGGCGGGGATTCTGTTGATATATATAACGATCAGGGCGCGATTTACGTCAATGATGAGCGTGTTTCAGAAAAATACATCCCGCAATCGGTTCGCACCGAGGTGAGAACCGACGATTTTTCTATACAAGTAAAGCCGGGCGAAGTTTTTCTTCTCGGGGACAACAGACCGGAATCTAAAGATAGCCGGGAGTTTGGTTGTGTCAACGAAAAGTTAATCCAGGGTATGGCTTTCTTCAGATTGGTTCCTTTCGGCTCATTCGGTCAAATAGGTAACGATTTATAATGAACGGTAATTTCAAAAAAACAAACCGAAACAAACCGGAACAATATACCGGCACTCATCCTGAGCATATCTTAGAGTATAACGAACGTTTACTGCGGACGGATAAACCGCAAAATAAAACATCGCTGGATATTACCGGCGTTCAATGGTATCCGGGACATATGAAAAAAACAGAGCGGCTGATTAGTAAAAATTTGCCGCTCGTTGATTTGGTTGTCGAAATTTGTGATGCCCGTATACCCAAAAGCAGCCGAAACCGTATGCTCGATACTATTTTAGGGCAAAAACAACGTATACTGCTGCTGAACAAAAGCGATATGGCGGATTACGATGCGACCCGTTCCTGGCTGGAATATTACAAAAAATTATCAATCCCCGCACAAGCGGCAGATTGCAAGTCCGGCAAAGGAACAGGAGCTATACTGCCTTTGATTAAGCAAACCCTGGCGGATACAAAATTAAAATTTTCCACTGAAAATTTCGGCGGCATTATTCGCATTATGGCGGTTGGCGTACCTAATTCGGGTAAATCTTCTTTTATCAACTGTTTGGCGGGCAAAAAGAGTACAAAAGTGGAAGACAGACCGGGTGTTACCCGCGGCAAGCAGTGGATAAGTGTCGGGGATAATGTGCAGCTTTTGGATATGCCGGGAATCCTTGCGCCGAAATACAATGATCCGGCGGCAGCGGAAAAACTGGCTTTCACCGGGGCGGTCAAGGATGCCGTGGTAAACACCGAGCTTCTCGCAATGCGTTTGCTTGAGCTGTTATATGATAAATACCCCTCTTCCTTGAAAAACCGCTACAAATTAACCGTAGATTTTGCTGCGGAGAACGAACAGGAACCGCTTGGATATTCATTGCTGACGAAAATAGGAAAGAATCGCGGAATGTTAATTTCAAAAGGCGAGGTCGATACCGAACGGGCGGCGATTATGCTTTTGGACGAGTTTCGCAGCGGTCTATTGGGGAAAATCACATTAGAGCACCCTCATGCCTAACACTAATTCCAATTTTAGACCTCCTCGGAAATTAAAACGTGATGTATAAACACAGATCATAACGTCGCGGAGTGGTTTTCGAGGAGGTCTTTTGTATTAAACGGAATAATACTAATCCCATTTTAAAAACCGTTGAAAACGAGTGAGTAGTTTTTTAAGAAAAACGAATAACGAACGAAATTTGAAACGATGATTTTAATGTGGGATTAGTATAAAGCCGAAAAATTTATTCTAAAAAAATAACCGGTTGCAAACAGCGGCTCCCGGTTATTTTTTATTAAATAAACACCATTATTTACCATCATTTTAATCCGAAATTTTGAATGAATCCTTCACGGTTGCGCCAATCCTCCTTGACCTTTATCCAACATTGCAAATTTACTTTGCTTTTAAAAAAAATTTCAATATCAGCTCTTGCGGCGGCAGCGATGCTTTTTAGGTTTTCGCCGCCTTTTCCTATTATCATCCCTTTATGATTGTCTTTCTCGCAATAAATCAAGGCTGAAATGTCCAGCAAACCGCTCGCTCTTTCGGTGAACTTTTCGATTTCTACGGCTATTCCGTGGGGTATTTCCTGCGACATTACCCGCATTATCTTTTCCCGGATCAATTCGGCGGTAAACGCCTTATGCGGTTGATCGGTCGATGTCCCTTCCGGGAAGAAGAACGGTCCGGGTTCGGCGCAATTTTTCAATTCACGAACCAGAATATCTACACCGTCCCCGGTTTTTGCAGAAAGCGGTATGATAGCGTCAAAATTAAAACGCTTCGAAAACATATCTATTGTCCGCGCTATGTTAGTTTTATCCTTTGTAATGTCGATTTTGTTGATAACCAAAAAAACATCGCGGCTTTGGTCTATAATATCGAGAATGACAAGATCATCCCGGAATGGTTCACTGCGATTTTTATTCATACTTTCAACGACCAGCACCGTCACATCACCACCGGTCACGGATTCCCTAACGGATTTTACCATGTGTTCCCCCAGCTTGGTTTTGGGCGTATGAAGCCCCGGAGTATCCGTAAAAACAAGCTGTGTGTCCCCATCGGTAAATATACCGTTTATCCGGGTTCGTGTCGTTTGCGGTTTATCGGTAACAATTGCGATTTTTTGCCCGCATAACACATTGAGCAACGAGGACTTCCCTACGTTTGGCCGCCCGGCTATCGTGATAAAGGCTGTTTTTGTTTCTATAATGTATACATACCCTTTCTTAATTTGATCAAACGAATATGTTCATCCCGTCTGTCGCAGACGGGCAGCAGCGTGGGAGTTTAGACAAATATATTCATCCCGTCTGTCGCAGACGGGCAGCAGCGTGGGAGTTAGACGGATATGTTCATCCCGTCTGTCGCAGACGGGCAGCAGCGCGGGAGTTAGACGAATATGTTCATCCCGTCTGTCGCAGACGGGCAGCAGCGCGGGAGTTAGACGAATATGTTCATCCCGTCTGTCGCAGACGGGCAGCAGCGTGGGAGTTTAGACAAATATATTCATCCCGTCTGCAGTAATAGCATCCGTAAAATGTTTCAGGTAATATTTCCCTTTGTGATTGTAAACTTCTATTACATCGAACCGCGGCTGTCCGTTTTGGTTCGATGTTTTTAAATAATTTATGGCGGTGTTAATAATTTTACGGCATTTACTTTGGTTTACGGCTTCCCGCGGCTGTCCGCGGGATTCATCCTTCCGCAGTTTTACTTCCGCAAACACTATAACCGGAGGAGCATCGTTTACATCGCCCGCACCGTCCGCAGATATTTTTTGTGCTATTATGTCTATTTCGCCAAAATCAGAGCGGCAATTTCGTTTTAGGATCGTATAACCTTTAGAAATTAAGAGTTGTGCCGCCGCATCTTCGCCCATATTTCCGTTAATAATACTTTGGTTTGGTTTGGTTTCGCCGTGTCCTGTAATTTTGCGCAAAAACAATTTTCGATGCAAAGCACAAGAGCCATATTCTATTATCGCCTGTTTGTGCGCCTTTGTCCCATAGCCTTTATGTCCGGCAAATCCATATTCGGGATATATCAAATCCATTTCGCGCATATACCTGTCCCGCGCGGTTTTCGCCAGGATAGAGGCTGCCGCGACACACGCGGATTTCTGGTCGCCTTTTATCACCGAAATACTTCTTACGCCCAAATCCGGATTCTTGTCACCGTCAATCAAGGTAAGCCCTGGTTGAGCTGATAATCCGGATATTGCCCGTTTCATTGCCAGAAAGGTCGCTTGAAGTATATTAATCTCTTCTATCTCCGCAACATCGGCGGATGCTATCGAATAGTATAAGGCGTTAGAAATAATATTTTCATACATTCCGTCACGCTTTTTTTCGGTGAGTTTCTTAGAATCGTTGAGTCCTGCTATGGGTTTTTCGGGATCCAAAATCACTGCGGCGGCGTAAACATCGCCTGCCAGCGGTCCCCTGCCAGCTTCATCCACCCCACACAGCAGCGAAACCTCAAAGTCTGCATCAAATTCGTGCAAATTTCCCATTCCCAATCCCCGGAATTCCTTAATTTTTTTATTTCTTAAAAATTTGTTGAGAACAGATTCTTTACATTTCCTGTAGTTTGTTTGCCGTCAATCTTCCCAGCTCATGCGAATTTTCTTTTATTCCGGTTTTTTCTTCCATCTCTTTTGCCCATGTTTCGATCTTTTGGTTGAATTCTTCGTCTTTCATCATCGCCAAAGCATCGTCACGATGGTTCGTATAATTTGTTTTCTCGGATTTTATGTCGTATTTGAACATAAGGTAAATGTTTTCGCCGTCCTCCAGCCGAAACGCTTTATTCATATTTTTTTCGTCGATAATTTTTGCCGCGGAATCTTCGCTATAGCTAAACTCCAAATTGTCTTTGAAAACGATACGGCGGTTGTTTTGCGGTTGAGGAGCATCCGGGTCGATCACCAAAGTTTCTCCATCTTCCTCGTCTTCCCCATTTTCTTCGTTATCTCCGATATCTTCGGTATTGTCAGTATCGCCGGCATGGTCATAACCGTCGTCCGCTGTTCCGTCATTCCCGGTTCCGCCGGTATTTTCTTCATCGGCAGATGCAGCATCCGGAGGGGTTTCTTCCATAGCGGCGGCAGCTTCTTCCTCTGCTGCTTTTGCCGCTGCTGCTTCCGCGGCTTTTTCTTCATCATATTCGGTTTTTATATCTTCAAATTTTTCGTTTTTGCTGTTTATCCGTCTAATATAACGATCTATTTTTTTATTAATCTTGGTGAGGTCTTCATCCGAGATAAGACCGCCTGTATTCGGATCATTTTTAGGAAACTGTATATAATCCAAATCAATATAACTTTCGTGAAAATACGCTTTCAATTCCTTTTCCGTGACTTCTTCAAGTCCGTCTTTTTCATAATGTTTGTCGAAAATAGCCGCGCGTTTTTGGGCGTTTAAATAATATTTTTCATATGACTGAGAACCAATTCCGTTCGTTTCAAAAAATCTCAGATTCATACCTTCCATAGGCTGTTCGGACAGTCCGTTCCGGTTGTAATAATTCCAGCTGTTGGAAGCATCCAGTTTATGGCTTTTCATTTCATCTTCGGTAAAACTCAATCCGAGTTCATCAAATTTAGTTTCGGTCGCGGCCCATTCACGGCACAGTTCTTTTGCGCGATCCGTTGTCCATTCGATATAACCTTTGTTTTCGAGTTTCGCTTTGTACATATCGAAATCTTTACCGGCATCCGCGTTTTCTTCCATTACATCCTGCTGCCATTCGGCTTTAGCAGACATAACCATAAACAAATACAGTCCGGAATTAATTTCCAGATCGCCGATCCTCATCGCCCAGCCTTGCTGCATAAAACACGCAGTAGCTGATAATGTCACGAACACAGCGACAAGCAATGCACAGCCTCTCATTAAAACGTTTACTTTTAAACCTATAATCTTTTTTATGGTACCCATTTCTATTTCCTTTCTATTTTTTTCAATACCATTTTTGCGCATTCTATTTGATCCGGAATATTACCGTTTTCGTCTTTTACACGCCAAATATCCGGAGTTATTTCATCCGCTACGCAGAAATTACGATCTTCGTCCATGCCGAATTCCAGTTTGAAATCTATCAGCGTCAAGCCCATACTCTTGAATTCTTTTCGCAGCACATCACCTGTTCTGACGAGCAAATCCAAACATTTTTGATATTCGCCTTCCCGGAGTATTTTTTTCATAAGACAAAGACGTTCACTGATCAAAGGATCACCCTCATCGTCATCTTTGAGCGTTACCTCAGGATACGGCGGATCAAAAACAAGCCCGGGTTCCATCGAAAATCGGCGGCACATACTACCCGCCGTAAAATATCTTAGTACAAATTCAAGCTTGGGAACATCTATTTTACGCACACTCATAAGGCACTTGTCCAAATCTGCGCCGAGATAATGCGTTGGGATCCCGTTCTTTTCTATAAGCTCGAAAAAATACTGCGAAATGGCAAGCGCTGTTTTCCCTTTGCCGGAAACGCTTCCGCCCACTGTATTGGCTCCGGGATCAAACTTGCCGTCCTTTCCGGTGGCGCTATCTTTAAAAAACAAAAAGTATTCTCCGCTGGTCTCATCGGTTAATACAGATTTTGTTTTTCCTTCATAAACCGTTTTCACACAAATAACCCCTCTCTTAATATGTTACTGAAACATGATAACACACAATAAAAAAAATATCAATAAATTTTTTTGACTTCCCCCGTTTTTTCAATCCTTCCCTGTGGGCGGGACTCTAGGTTGATGGCGGTGATAATCTGTGTCTTTTTACGTTCACATTGATAAAATATTGTTTTAACTATTACTATGTATAAAATAGAGGGTATGTTTTTCCATATCAACGTAATATATATCATAATCATGATATTCACCATATATTTCATTTGGATCTTTTATTATAAGAAAATAATAATCTCCGTCTTTTATTTGTTGCTTATAATCAAAAGTGAATTTATCATTGTGCTTCAGATTTGCCAAGGCTTCGGAAAAATTTTCAAAAAATCCGCCAATATATTCAATGTCATCTTTGGTTACCATTTTAAATTTTTCATGGGTCTCAAATTTTTTTATAGCTTCTTCGTCATAATAATATATGCAAAAATCCGTAACATCTCTGAATCCTTCTTCGTCCATGTAGATTTCCTTATGAAAATAACCGGAAATATCCGGAGCATATAGAGCATCCGGAACATCAAAGAGAATTTCTGCAAAATCACAGCCTGTAGTAAACAATAATAAAATAATTGATATGAAAAGCATAGCTTTCCTCCGGTTCTTTTTCTGTCCGGCGAAAATTTCAGCGACCGCGTTTACCGTATCGCACTTAAAAATTTGTGGTTGTTTTTCATAAACAAACTGTGCTTTCGTACCTGCCCTTGTGGGTAAAGGAAACGCTTTTAACAATCCTGTATAAATGTCATAACTCATTTTCGCTTATCCTCCTATTAGGTCTCCTCGAAAATCACTTCGCGACGTACACACGGTGTTAATTTATCCTCAAATATTCATGATATGCTCGTCAAAATTGCCTTGTTTGACGAAAAATCATCTGTAGTTCATACATCATGTTTTAATTCTCGAGGAAATCTATTGTTTCGTTTTCAAATCTTCTGCCGTTTTTTATTATATCATTTTTCCGGCGTTTTGGGT
The DNA here is from genome assembly GCA_009778115.1 of Oscillospiraceae bacterium. GTDB lineage: Bacteria > Bacillota > Clostridia > Oscillospirales > Ruminococcaceae > WRME01. The sequence goes on from WRKL01000018.1 coordinate 19,461, forward strand.
AGAGGGTACTTTTTTAGATATTTTTATGCTTGCGTAATTTTTTATTCTATGCTATTATGATAACCACAGGATATAGACGGAAGGAGGGACGTCCGAAATGGACGAAGACCCCGGCGGGCAAATTTATAGTGTATTATTTTCAAATGCAGACGTTGTTAATATAATAGTCTGCCTGCTTCTTACAGCGGCGGCTTTTGTGTTTTCATATGCTGAAACAGCGGTTATGGGACATAAAGAAATTTCCGCAACATCCTTAAAAAAGGACGGCAAGGCTCAAAACAAGTATTCGAAAAAAACTTTAAAGCTTTTGGGTGAACCTGCAAAGTTTGCACAGGCTATGACGGTAAGCTGGATACTTTGCGCCGCCGGAGCCGTTGCGTTATTGTTACACTATAGTTATGCCTTGATGTATACTCCGCTGACTTATGTTTTTACGCACCTAACACAAAATTTACGGATATCGGAAAATCATCCGGGTTTAGCGGTTGTTCATTATTTTGTCAGTATTGCAGCCGCTGTGATCCCATCTATTTTTGTCATCGCGTTAGGCGTTTTGTTCCCTAAGCTGCTTGCAGGTAAAAACCCCGAAAAGGCCGCCGCCGGAATATTACCGTTTCTGCGATTGCTGTACGCCGTTTTTGTTCCTGTGACCGCCGCCGCAACCGGCATAGCATCGCTGGCCGGACGTTTGTGCGGGATAAAAGCAAATCCGAAAGATGTTCATGTAACCGAGGAAAAAATCCGGATGTTGGTTTATGCGGCGGAAGATGAAATTATCGAAGGCAAACAAAAAGAAATGATAAACAATGTACTGGAATTTGACGACATAACGGCGGGCGAACTTATGGTTCACCGAACGGGTATCGTTGCCGCTCCGACTAACACAAGCGTAAAAGATATAGTAGCAATAGCGACTGCCAAGGGTTATTCGAGGATTCCCGTATATGATGAGGATGTAGACAATATAACCGGCATTATCTGTGTCAAGGATTTATTGAAGCTTATAGGAAGCGATATACAGGAAAGCCCTGCACTTTGCGAATTTATCCGGGAACCGCTGTTTGTGCCTGAAAGCACCCGCTGCGACGACCTTTTCCGGCTTTTTACCGAAAACAAAACTCTGCTTGCGATCGTTGTGGACGAGTACGGCGGTACAGCCGGCTTGGTCACAATGGAAGATGTGGTCGAATCCATAGTGGGTAAAATCCAAGACGAATACGACAACGAGGAAGACGAAATAAAGCAGATAGACGAAAAGGAATATATATTGAGCGGGGTAGCTGATCTGGCGGAATGCGCTGAACTTTTCGGATTGGATATCGACCGGGAGCTGGAATACGACACCATCGGCGGCTTTATTACCGACCTTTTAGGCAGAATCCCCGGAGCCGGCGAACAGCCGTCGGTAGAATACAGCGGCATCCGGTTTACGGTGCTGTTAGTGGAGGAAAGGCGAATATCCAAAGTAAAGGCGATTAAGATATGATAGCGACTAAACCGAAATTACACCATATTTTTAGGTATACGGTCAAGGATACAAATTACTTGAAAGTCTTTGCGATAGCTATCGTTACCGCCGTTGTTGTTTTTGCTCCTTTTGTAATATTTAACCGCGGTATTTTTCTTTTTTACGGCGATTATAATGTCCAGCAAATACCCTTTTGGCAGCTCTGCCACGAAGCTGTGAGGAGCGGTAATGTTTTTTGGAATTTTAATACGGATTTGGGAAGTCCTTTTATCGGCTCGTATAGCTTCTATGTTATTGGCAGCCCTTTCTTTTGGCTGACATTGCCCTTCCCTAATGACTGGATACCCTACATTATGGCGCCGCTCTTTGTGTTAAAGTTCACAACGGCAGCGGTTTTAGCCTACGCATACATCAAACGTTTTGTTAAAAACCGTGATTGGGCGGTTATCGGTGCGATTCTGTACGCTTTTTCAGCATTTAATATCCACAATGTGTTCTTCAATCATTTCATTGATGTCGCCGCGGTTTTTCCGCTTGCGCTGATAGCTATGGAAGAGTTTATCGTTAATAAACGCCGCGGAGCGTTTGCGGTGTCCGTCGCGGTTTGCGCGCTGACGAACTATTTTTTCTTTATAGGGCAGGTTGTATTCCTCGTTGCATATTTTATAATGAGATGCTTCTCCCCGGACTCCAAATTCAGGCTGAAATATTTCGTGTTGCTTGCAGCTGAAGCTGTAATCGGCGTTATGCTTGCGGCATTTATGTTACTTCCTTCTTTTGCGATTTTAACAGGAAACTACCGAACAGAGGATTTTTTGCTGGGGCAGGACATACTGATGTATGACCGGATACAAAGGTATGCTCATATTATTCAGAGTGCATTTATGGTTCCCGATATGCCGTCTTCGAAAAACTTTTTCCCCGAATCCGGTTCACAATGGGCATCTATAGCGGCTTATCTGCCTTTATTCGGCATGGCAGGGGTTATCGCCTTTCTGAAAGACCGCAAACGCCACTGGTTACGGAGATTATTAATAATCTGCATGGTTACTGCATTTATTCCGGTTTTGAACTCTCTCTTTTTTGCGCTTAACTGGTCATATTACGCCCGTTGGTTTTATATGCCCGTACTGCTTATGGCATTAGCGACCGCTATGTCGCTGGATGCCCGTAAACCATCGTTTGAATCCGGCTATAAATGGTGCATAGGTTTTATCCTCGCGTTCACGGCGGTAATTTTTATCCCCGCAAACGAAAACGGACGATTACAATTCTTCCGTTTACACGAAACCCCGCCGCTCGCATTTGCGGCTGTGATTATCGCACTGGGCAGTGCTGCTGCCGGATTAATTTTGTTCAGAAAGTTCCGCAGTATTCCGAATGCACACGGGAAAGCGACGCTTGCCGCAACACTGGTCTGTGTGCTTATATGCTCTTATTTTCAAATAGGGCAAGGACTTCCCAATGTGTTTAGTAATTTTGAATTTGAGCGCGACAATCACGCTTACCGGGAAATTGTGACCGACGGTTTGGAAATGGCAAAAGAAATCGCATTCAACGAATTTCCGGATCCGAAACAAAATTTCTACCGTATTGATGTAGAGAATGATTCGGTTAACCAGCCCATGCTGTGGGGAATTCCGACCATAAGAGCGTTTCACAGCGTTGTTTCGGCATCTATAATGAATTTTTATCCTCAGGTAACGGTGCAGCGCGATGTTTCTTCGGACCCTGATCTGAAGCTTTATGGATTACGCGGACTTTTTTCGGTAAAATACCTGTTCACCGAAGAAGAAGCAGAACTTGAAAATGAACTCCCCGGATTTAAAAAAACGCAAACGATAGGCAATTTTGACATTTATGAAAACGAATATTTTATACCGCCGGGATTTACTTTTGATTATTACATAGAAACCGAAGATTTTGAGAATACACTCGAGGCCGACCGGCATCTGGTTTTGAATAAAGCGCTGGTTTTAACCCCGGAACAGGTTGAAAAATATCCGGAACATATAACAGCGCACCCTTCGCTTAATGACCCTGACCTGGAGGATTTTTCCGCTTACCGCACTACCGGATTAGACCAAACTTTCGAGGACGAATACAAACAGGATTGCGAACATGCGCAATCTCAGGCTTCGCACGAATTTACCACAGACAATTATGGCTTCACAGCAAAAATATACCTTGACTCACCTAAGCTGGTATTTTTTTCCGTTCCGTTTGATAAGGGATGGAGCGCACAAGTCAACGGCAAAGAAGTTGAAATCGAAAAGGTGAATTCCGGATTTATGGCGGTCGCCGTATCTACCGGAAACAACGAAATCCGTTTTTTGTATACACCGTCCGGACTATACCCGGGATTAAAAATAAGCGGTGCCGCATTGCTGATGCTGGTTGTATATGTGTTTGTTTTCAGGCGAAAAAGGGAGGCGGAACTTGAATAATAAAATTTATTTTGTTGTGCCGTGTTATAATGAAGAAGATGTTTTGCACGAAACCGCAAGCCGCCTGGGTAAAAAGCTGACTTCGCTTATCGAAAGCGAAGCGGTGGCGCCAAACAGCCGGATCTTTTTTGTGGACGACGGAAGTAAGGACAACACATGGGAACTGATCCGGAAGCTGGGCAGCGAAAACAAAAAATTCGGGGGTATAAGACTATCCCGTAACAGAGGACATCAGAATGCGCTGCTGGCAGGTCTTATGGCAGTTAAAGACGATTGCGATGCCTGTATCACAATGGATGCGGATTTGCAAGACGATATAAATGTCTTGGACGAATTTATAAGTCAGTATAAGGATGGCTGCGACGTTGTTTACGGCGTGCGGAAAAATCGCAGATCCGACACGGCTTTTAAGCGCGGCACGGCGGTCATGTTCTATAAAATCATGCGCGGGCTGGGAGTAGATATTGTACAAAACCACGCGGAATACCGGCTCATGAGTAAGCGTGTTTTGGATAGCTTGGCGGAGTTTTCTGAAGTAAACCTGTTTTTGCGCGGAATGATCCCTCTGATCGGGTTTAAGTCCGGGACAGTGGAATACGATCGGCATCAAAGGTTCGCCGGTAAAACCAAATACCCTTTGAAAAAGATGATCACATTTGCTTTTGACGGGATAACTTCGTTTTCGGCACGCCCTATTCGCATGATTTTTTGGCTGGGTGTTATTGTTTTTCTGGTTTCTATTGCGATTATAATCCGCACTTTGGCGGTTTGGGCACTCGGATATACAGTAGCGGGCTGGACAACGATCCTGGCTTCGATATGGGCACTGGGCGGAATACAGCTGCTGTCGCTGGGTATAGTCGGTGAGTATATCGGTAAAATTTATCGGGAAGTAAAACGGCGCCCGCCGTATATTATCCAGGAAATAATTTAAATCAGCAGGAGGGTTCATTGAAAAAATTTAAAACTATCATGTTTGACAATTTCTCGGAATCGATCAGAGCGGCACTTCCGGTTATATTAATTATTATAGTGCTGGCTTTTTCGATCGCCCCTATGCCTAATAACTTATTTCTCTCTTTTATCGTGGGAGCGGCGATGTTAGTTGCGGGAATGGGTCTTTTTAATCTGGGTGTGCAAACCGCCATGACCCCGATCGGCGAAGGGATCGGAACCTTTATCACAAAATCAAGAAATATGTGGGTAATGATTGCCGTCACGCTGACGATAGGTATTTTCATAACCGTAGCGGAGCCTGATTTGCAAGTTCTCGCAAGCCAAATACCTTCTGTACCTAATCCCGTTGTCGTAGTATCGGTAGCAGTCGGGGTCGGTTTGTTCCTTGTGGTTTCTATTTTGCGTATGCTGCTTTATATTCCTATATCCAGAATTTTAATCGGCTGCTATGCGGCAATATTCGTCCTGGCAATATTCGTTCCAAACGAGTATCTCGCAATAGCTTTTGATGCGAGCGGGGTAACCACCGGTCCTATGACCGTTCCTTTTATTGTATCTATCGGAATAGGTGTGGCGGCAATCCGGAGCGACAAACACGCGACGAACGACAGCTTTGGTTTGGTCGGGATATCCTCGATAGGCCCTATTCTGTCCGTTATGATCCTCGGTTTTTTGTATGATCCCGGCAGCAGCGGCTACGGTGCGGATCTTGCGGTTTCTGCCACTGAAAATTCCCGCGAAGTCTGGCTCCAGTTCACGGATATATCCACCGGTCTTCCTCACTTTTTAATAGAGGTTTTAATCGCCCTTGCCCCGATTGCCGCTTTCTTTCTTGTTTTTCAGTTTGTTTCTTTTAAATTGAAAAAGCGGGATCTTTTAAAAATTTTGATCGGACTGGTGTTGTCTTTGTTCGGATTGGTTATGTTTTTGACCGGTGCTAATGTAGGCTTTATGCCGGCAGGATATTTCCTGGGAGATCTTATAGCGGGATTGGATTATAACTGGATCATCATACCCGCCGCCATGCTGATCGGATACTTCATTGTATCGGCGGAACCTGCAGTTCATATATTAAATAAAACGGTGGAGGAAGTGTCCTCGGGCGCAATTCCCTACAAAGCTATGCAAATCAGTCTTTCTATCGGGGTGTGTGTATCTATGGGGCTGTCCATGATACGGATGCTTTTCGGTATCCATGTGATGTGGTTTTTGATCCCGGGGTTTACGATCGCACTTGCGTTGTCATTTTTCGTCCCGAAAATGTTTACGGCTATCGCTTTTGATTCCGGCGGCGCGGCATCCGGTCCTATGACTGCTACCTTCCTGCTGCCGTTCGGTATTGGTGTTTGCAGCAACTTATCCGGACGGACAATAACCGATGCTTTCGGAGTTGTTGCCATGGTTGCCATGACCCCGTTGATCACAATACAAATTATGGGATTTATATATAAACTACGATTAAAAACAAAAACAAAAACCGAAACACAAGAGCTCGGAACAAATAAAGACGACGGTATTATCGAATAGGTTTAAAGGAGGTTGCTTAAGGGTGTTAAATCTTGAAGTTTTGCTTGTAATTGCCGACCGCGAGGAAAGCGAAAATTATGTAAGCGAATTGCAATCAGACGGAATACATCTGACGCTTGCCGCATTCGGGCAGGGAACCGCCACAAAAGAGATCCTGAGTATGTTTTCGCTGGAAGCTACGGAAAAAGCGATCTTATTTTCGGTTGCAAACAGCGAGAAAATAGGTGCCGCCATAAGGAATTTGCAAAAAATGTTTCTAAGCGGAGCACCCGGAACCGGGATTGCGGTATCCATTCCGCTGAATTCCATATGCGGGGAATCTACCGCTCACTATTTAGCCGATGAAAAGGTTATCGAAAGGAAGGAATACGATATGTCTTTTGAAAATGATTTTGACATGATTATCGTAATCACCAACGAGGGTTACAGCAGCACGGTCATGGATGCTGCCAAGGGTAAAGGCTACGCGACAGGCGGAACCGTAATTCATGCACGCGGGATAGGTATGGAGGAATCCAAAAAATTCTTCGGTATCACTATTTCCGATGAAAAGGAACTCATGATGATCGCTTGCCGTTCAGGTCACCGTAACCGTATCATGCAATCCATCATTGATGAGGCGGGGATGAATACCAAAGCGCGCTCCATTGTGTTTTCGGTACCCATTAGCTCCGCCGCCGGATTATGGACACTTCAGGAATCCAGCGGAAGTGATTTTATCGGGCGATAAAACCTGTTCTCAATAAAGTTTGTATTAATTCCAACTAATAGGGGTGCTGTTTCTCAGACCCTGCCCCCTTGCGCTTCCGAATTGGAAAACATCATGGGCCGCTTTATAAAGACAGGCTTCTGCTTCTTTGTGCTAATAGATATTTTGAGAATATATGTTATGATATTGTTGATTAATCGGGACAATTTTAAAATTTTATAAGGAGAATAACGATGAAAACTATGAAACTAAAATTAAGATTAAAAAGAATTTTAAGCACGGTGATAACAATGATTTTTTTGTTTTCAATTTTTATGCCGGTGCTTTTTTCTTACGCTTCAAATTTAAATGTAATAGTAGTGAGGGACGACGACATGAATTACATATCTTATCGTTCTTATCCGCCTTATCCCGAAGCAGAGGATTACTCCTATCCTTTCGGAACCAATCCTCTTATGAACCGCTCGGGAACAGCGCCTTTGGGAGCCAACGACCCGTGGGTTATTTATGATGACCGTCCGGGTTTTGAATGTTATTATTATGTATGGTCAAACAGTGGTGTCCGTGTCGCGAAAATGGACGATTTTTATAATCTCGCCGACAATTACAACGTTTCCGGTCAATATAGACAGGCATGGAGCGATTCCGGTCTTTATTACGGCGGCGTTTGGGCTCCGGAAATGTTTCTGTTTGAAAACGATCCCAACGATATTGAGGACGACAGGTGGGTCACCTACGCTGCTGCGCTGACACAAAACAATAATAACGAATCCCGGCGTATGATCGCGTGCGTAAGCAGCACCAACGACCCTATGGGACAATGGGAAGCTCCGGTAACAATGAATATAACACCGGACAGATGGGCGATCGACGGCACGGTAATGCGTTATAACGGAAAGAACTACTTTATATGGTCGGGATGGGACGGCACTGTAGATGTTGAACAAATCACATATATCGCTGAAATGAGCAGTCCGACAGAACTGGCTACCGAACGTGTCATGATTTCCAGACCGGATCAATCCTGGGAACAATTAGGCGGCAGACCCTGGATTAACGAAGGACAGGTTTGGGTAGAACGCAACGGCAAACATTACATATTATATTCCGGAAGCGGCAGCTGGTCTGATGATTATTGTGTGGGGGTTCTTGCTCTTACCGGTGACAATCCGCTTGATCCTGCACACTGGACAAAACACCCGACCCCTATACTTGAAAAATCTGTAGATATGCAAGAATCCGGTGTCGGAATGTACGGACCGGGTCATCCGAGTGTAACAACGTCCCGCGACGGCAGGGATTGGCTCGTATACCACGCTAATGTAAACGGCGGATCCGGTTGGAGCGGCAGAAGCGCCTGGATACAGCTTATGCTTTGGGATGATAATGATTTTCCCGTTATATTTCAGGGTAACATGGTGGATTATAACCTTAACGGCGGAACCGGCTCTGTTCCGTTGAGGACCGCCACACTGGGTACTAAGGGAAACGTAATTCATTCTGTTCAAAATATTCCCGGAGATGCTCAGCCGCCTGAAGGAAGACGTTTTACGGAGTGGAACACCGCCCCGGACGGTTCGGGTACGAAGTATAGTACAGGAGAAAAAATCACATTACAAAGCCATGAAACAAATCCGCTCCTCGGTTATAAGCTTACGCTCTATGCGCAATATGAAAAGGTTCCGCACGAGCTTGAATATATTTACAACTATCCGGGTGATTTCCGAACATCGTTAACTTCCCCCGGTTATGTGGAAGGACATTCTTTCAGCACCATTCGTCTTGTTTTTCTTGGATGGTCTTCGCCTCCGCCCGGTAAACAATTCAAACATTGGAATACTTCAGAAAACGGAACCGGGGATGCGTATGATCAGGGACAGCAGATTACGATGCCCAACCATGCTATGAAGCTCTACGCAATATGGGTCGATGAAAGCGTTGGTATTTTTACTGTTACATATAACGCTAACGGCGGAACCGGAACTTCGCCTATCGAAACTCGCAAAGAAACCGGAGAAAAGTTTATCGCCAAAGCCAGCCCTTATACCCCGCCCTCCGAAGATTTGCCGTTTCTGCGCTGGAACACTCAAGCGGACGGCAACGGCATATCCTACGCCCCCGGCGATGAAGTAA
>WRKL01000019.1 GCA_009778115.1 Oscillospiraceae bacterium
TCAAAAATCATGTGAACTTTTGTGTTTATCAGAAACACATACAATCATTGAAAATCTTGATTTTCAATGATTGTATGTGTTGGATTATTAGTAATATTTTACTGCTTTTTTTGTTAATGAAAAATCAACATATTTTTTGCCTACTTTTACTTGACACAAACCCAAATAAAAAAAGTGTTGATTTATTTTTATTTGTATGTTATAATCATGTAAATTTGTTGCGTGACTCCATGTTTAAATATGCTTGCGTAATTCTGTATGGATATTGCTCCTATTAATATAAAGGCGATGGTTTTTGAATGGAACTCACCAATACCGCTATCCCCTCGAGGAACACGTTTCACCGTATCGAACGCAAATACATCATAACAAAAGAACAGTTTGAATATATTGCGGACACCGTAAGCGGTTATTTGGATCCGGATACGAACGCGGGTTCGGACGGTATGTACTCTATTATGTCCCTTTATTATGATACCCCGTATAATACGCTGATCAGGGCTTCCCAGACAAAACCAAAACCTAAATATAAGGAAAAGTTACGGATTCGTTCGTATGAAACGCCGGGTCTGGATGATTTTGTATATATCGAAATAAAGAAAAAAGTCGATGGTATCGGAAATAAACGAAGATGTAAAATGACGTTGTCCGAAGCTTATGAGTTCCTGAAAACCGGGAATTGGGTCAATGTCACCAACCGAAGATACCCGCAAGTCCTTGACGAAATAGGCGCTATGATCAAACGTCACGGCAATGTTCTCGTCCCCGCCGCAATATTGAGTTATGACCGTTTCGCTTTCAACGGAACCGGGGATCTGGCAGGAATGCGGGTTTCATTTGACAAAAACTTTTTGGGACGTACATATGATCTGCGAATGGAAAAAGGCCGCTACGGGGAACAGCTTTTGGATCAGGAATTAATGATAATGGAAATCAAGGTTATTTCCAGTTTGCCCATTTGGCTCACCCACGTGCTGTCGTCGCAACGCGTTTTTCCACGCAGTTATTCCAAATACGGCACCTTTTATCTCAGTGAACTCGCCAGGCAGAACGAAAATTCTGTTTTGCTTGATTTTGAGGAAGACAACGGCCCGCTCCCCGCAGCGGGTTGCGGCATAAAATCTTGACATTCAGGGTTGGGATGAAATAATACCCACCCCGAATTTTTATTGATCGTGAAAGGATAGTTTTAATTATGAATAATGTATGGAGTGAAATCACCGGCTTTTTTTCGTCTATCGATTCGGATTCGACACTTCCCCCGGTATGGATCTTTGCGCTTATCCTTGTGTGTATGGTGTTATTTGGCGTTATTGTCAGTATAACGTATATGCTTACCGACAAAAATAAGGTTCCCGCACAAAGTTTCGCGCTTACCCTTGTTTTACTCCCCGCTATTGTCTGCACTATTGTTATGATGGTGGGAAATTCGCTGGCAGGTGCTCTCAGCTTGGGCGGCGCGTTTGCTATTATCCGTTTTCGCAGCGTGCCGGGGGACCCTAAGGATATTTTATACATACTCTTTTGTATGGCAATCGGTTTGCCGGGCGGCAGGAATCACCTGATATACTCCTTATGCGTGACGATAGTACTGTGTTCGGTAATGTTCGTTATGCACTTCGTCCGTTTCGCCGCGCCGCGGCGGACACGCATGATACTCAAGATAACCATACCTGAAGATTTTAATTATCACAATGCTTTTGATGATATTCTTCGCCGTTACGCTTCCAGCATAAGCCGCCAAAGAGTACGCACCACCGACCTTGGCAGTTTATTTGAAATTTCGTTCGCACTTACGATCATGCAAAACGCAGACGAAAAGGCCATGATAGATGAACTTCGCTCCCGTAACGGGAATCTGCCGATCGTGCTCGTCTTGCACCCGCAAACATCCGAATACAAAGAGTAAAAGGGCAACAGATTTTAAAATAATCTTTCAGGTTCAATATCCGAAGTATTCCGCACCGCATTAAGAGGAGAATATTTTATGAAACGCACTTTAATGTTATTTTTAGCGATGCTGTTAGTTTTTTGCATTGCCGGATGTACGGGGGGTTCCAACGATCCTGAAGAAGCTGGGGCATCGGACATATCGGGCGTATCGGGCGTCGAGACGGAATCTATTTCATCCGGAACGGACTCGGATGACGGCACATCTTTGCCTGACAGCGAATCGCAAGCAGATAGTTTCGTGCAAATAGACCAACCCGGAAGTTCAGAAACCGCTGATATTTTGTCTGAGACTTCGGATAACAGCACTCATGATTCCCAAAACCCGTCAAGCTCCGCGGACAAAAAATCCTCTGCCGCATCCAAAAGTACGGCTTCAAAAAAGAGCGTTTCCCAGAAATCCCGAGCGGCACAGAGCAAAACATCCGTTTCATCTCAATCCTCGAGCCGGTCAGGCAGCGAAATATCCGAATCGGATTTGAAATCCGGCGTTATTATATATGAAATATATACTTCGGGCGGATACATCAGCAAAGGCGGAAATAACGCACCGTACCAAAACAATTATGTCGTTTTGTATAATACCAACAATCAAGCGGTAAATCTGAACGGTTGGTTTCTTTTGATAGCCGACCCGAAAAACGCTAATATCCTTACCCGGCAGACAGTTGCGCTGTCCGGTTCGATCGCAGCCAAAAAATATTTTGTAATTCAAGGCGGTCAGGGACCGGGTGCTCCTAAAAATCCCGCCGGTTCAAAACTTCCTTTCAACGTAAATATAACCAGCACATTTACTACGCTCCAGCGCAAAAACGCAATAATCGCACTGAGCACCAGAAACCGGACATCCGGAAAAGTTTTACCCGCCGATGACGGAATATCAGATTATGTAGGATATGGATCCAGCGTTCATTTTGAAGGTGCCGGACCTGCAAAGGATATAAGCGTTCAAAAAATACTAAGGCGTGAATCCCATACAGACACAAATAATAATAGGGTTGATTTCGATGCGAAGAATATACTAAAAACACCGTCGTTAGTAGTTCTATATTAAAATTTGTTCTAAACGAATCCTATTTGGCATAAACCCTATTTAGCAGTAAATTGTAATAAACCTCCTCGAAAATCGTTTCGCAACATATAATAGACCTCCTCGAAAACCACTTCGCGACGTACACACGGCGTTAATTTATCCTCAAATATCCATGATATTCTCGTCAAAATTGCCTTGTTTGACGAAAAATCATCTGTATTCATACATCACGTTTTAATTCTTTCCGGGTCTAATTCCCCGCAGCTCTGCTGCGTACCATTAAGCCCGATACCTCGCAGCCTCTGCTGCGGGGAGAGGTTCATTTTCCGAGGAGGTCTAATGCGTTCATATGTCATGTTTTTATTTCCGGGAAGGTCTAATATAAAAATAAAAAGCAGTTTTTGAAAATTCATTTTCCACAGATTATCGTCAGAATGTTATAATGAGGTTTTTGAAAATTGCCGAAAAGTAAAGGATGAGCAAAATATTGAAAAAGCGTAAAATAATCATCATCGGTGCCGCCGGTCGTGATTTCCATAATTTTAACACGGTTTACCGCGACAACGCCGACTGCGATGTGGTCGCGTTTACAGCGGCTCAGATTCCGGATATTGCGGGCCGCAAATACCCGGCATCTCTCGCAGGGAGTTTATATCCTGACGGTATACCAATATATGAAGAAACTGATTTGGAACGCCTTATAAAAGAGCTTGATGCGGATGAGTGCGTTTTTTCGTACAGTGATCTCCCTTATGCCGCCGTTATGGGTATGAGCGCAAAAGTAAACGCCGCAGGTGCGGATTTCACTTTGCCGGGTCATAAACAAACCATGATAAAAAGCTCAAAACCGGTCGTTGCGGTCGGAGCGATCCGCACAGGCTGCGGAAAAAGCCAGACATCACGCCGAATAGCGGATGCTTTGGCGGCGAAAGGGCTAAAAGTTATCGCGATTCGTCATCCTATGCCTTACGGTGATTTAGATGCTCAGAAGGTGCAGCGTTTTGCCGAACTTGAAGATTTGGAAAAGTATAATTGCACTATCGAAGAGATGGAAGAATACGAACCTCATATTCAGCGCGGAAATGTTATATACGCAGGTGTGGATTACGAAGCCATTATTCATGCCGCGGAAAACGACCCTAAAGGTTGCGATGTAATATTATGGGACGGCGGAAACAACGATTTTCCGTTTTATAAGCCGGATTTAATGGTTACTGTAGTTGATCCCCACAGACCGGGACATGAGCTTTCATATTATCCGGGCGAAGTGACCCTGCGTATTGCAGATGTAGTGGTCATTAACAAAATAGACAGTGCGGACTTTGATAAAATACAAAAAGTAAGGCAAAATATTGAACGGGTAAATCCGCACGCAAAAATAGTGGATGCCGCATCTACCATAACGGTAGATAATCCCAAGGCTATTCGCGGAAAACGGGTACTGGTTGTTGAGGACGGACCTACCCTTACTCATGGAGAAATGAAGTTGGGAGCCGGAATAGTTGCGGCTCGCCGCTACGGAGCAGCTCAGATAATTGATCCCCGCCAGTATGCGGTGGGTAAGCTTGCCGAAACATTCCTTATTTACCCCGAAATCGGAGCGCTGCTCCCGGCTATGGGTTACGGTGCGCAACAAATAAAAGATTTATCCGCTACTATCGAAAAAGTCGATTGTGATTCCGTAGTTATCGCCACTCCGATAGATCTGGCACGCATAATAAAAATAAACAAACCTACCGCTCGTGTCGATTATAACCTCCAAGAAATCGGTTCCCCTGCGATTGATGATGTTTTGGACGAATTTATACGGAAAATATCCGGATAAATCAGGTTGAAATTTTAAACGGAACCGTAAAAGACACAGCGGCTGCACACTTGCCGGTAGTACCGGCAAGTGTTAAATAATATGGAGATGTCTTACGAGGGTTTTATGACAAAATCTATACCTGCGAATAAAAAATCCATAAAAAAAATCATAATAGCATTCGTAATGCTGAGTTTGGCAACAATTTGCACCGCGTTCGCCTTGATTTTTTTGTACAAGACGGCGTATCCTTTAAAGTATGTTGAATATATCGAAGAATTCTCCGAAAAATATAACGTGGATAAATATTTAGTTTATGCCGTGATACGCACCGAAAGCAGTTTTAACGCCGCCGCAGTTTCACACCAGAATGCTTTCGGCTTAATGCAAATTACCGGCGAAACATTTGACTGGGCGAAACAGCGTATGCGCGATCATCGGGATATTTCCCGCGATGATTTGTATAACGAAAAATATAATATAGAGTACGGAACATTTTTGCTTTCGGTTCTTACAACGGAATTTGAATCGTCAGATGCGGCGCTGGCAGCATATCATTCGGGGCGCAGACAGGTGAATATATGGCTTGAGGATAAAAAATATTCCCCCGACGGGATTCATCTGGAAATATCCTCCATGCCGCAAAATACGCGTAACTATATACTTCGTGTCAACAATTCTTATCGGGTGTATAAAAAGCTGTATGCTTAAAAACAGTTTGCGGCGGCAGTTTTTGGGGAGCGCCCGGCAAACATAGTGAAATTGCTGAAAAACATCACCTTTTTCAGGTTGAATTTTATTTTTCGAAAGGAATGACCGTTAATATGGAAAATTTATCGGCGAAAGAGCTAAAAGAAAAACTGCTGATTGATAACAAGAATGCAGGCTTGAGGCTGACCGATGCGGAAATTGAGTCCGCCGTTAAATATTGCGGGGGATATATTGATTTTCTAAATTGCGCAAAAACCGAACGGCTTGCGGCGCAATGTTCGGTTGAAATGCTTGAAAACCACGGATTTCGTCCTTTAGATAGGAATCACCGCTACAAATCGGGCGAAAAAATTTACTATCTAAACCGTAATAAGGCTGTTATTGCCGTAGTATTCGGTAAACGTCTTTTGAGCGACGGTATTAATCTTGTAGCGGCGCATATAGATTCTCCGCGTTTGGATCTGAAGCCCCGGCCGCTTTATGAACAAGGGCAAATTGCACTTTTTAAAACCCATTATTACGGAGGAATAAAGAAATACCAATGGTCTGCTATGCCGTTATCCCTGATTGGGGTTATTGTAAAAAAAGACGGCACGGCCATTCCGGTAAATATCGGGGAAAATCCCTGCGATCCGGTTTTCACCGTAACAGATCTTCTTCCCCATCTCGCGAATGAACAGCACAAACGAAGCCTTAAAGACGGTATAAAAGGTGAAGAATTAAATATATTGATCGGACTTACGCCGTTCCGTGATGATGACGAAAGTGAAAAAGTCAAGCTAAATATAATAAAAATTCTGCATGAAAAGTACGAAATTAATGAACATGATTTCCTTTCCGCCGAGTTGGAAGCTGTTCCGGCATATCCGGCTAAGGATGTCGGATTGGATCGGAGTATGGTCGGCGGATACGGTCAGGACGACCGGGTATGTTCATATACCGCACTTACGGCGATGCTGAACACTAAAACTCCGGAAAAAACCGCCGTTCTGCTGCTGGCGGACAAAGAAGAGGTAGGCAGTCAGGGAAATACGGGTTTGCAAGCTGCATACTTCCGTTATTTTCTTGCGGATCTCGCCAAACCGCACGGCATAGAAGCACGGGATATCCTTTCAAATTCCCGTTGCCTTTCCGCAGATGTGAATGTCGCGTTTGATCCGACTTTCCCGGATGTATTAGAAAAGCGCAACGCCGCATATTTGAATTACGGTGTTACGCTTACAAAATATACAGGAAGATTCGGCAAGCTGGGTTCATCGGATGCTAACGCCGAATATTTGGCGCAAATTCGGGCTTTGTTTGACGAAAACAATATAATATGGCAAACCGGGGAGCTGGGTAAGGTAGATGAGGGCGGCGGCGGAACCGTAGCACTGCATCTGGCTAATCTGGACATGGATGTTGCAGATGTGGGAGTTCCGGTGCTGTCCATGCACTCGCCCTTTGAAATTACCTCAAAGCTGGACGTTTATATGGCGCACAAGGCTTTTTCCGCGTTTTTTAAATAAAACATTTTACCGCCTGTTTACGCTCGTGGGCATCGAACGCCGCATCTATAACTTTCATTACACGCAAAACCTGTTCGGGTTTTACTGCCTGATCTTGTTTTCCCTCTATCGCTTCGGTAAGATTTTCGTAGAATTGACAGTATTTGGAACTTACCTGCGGCAGGGGGCTTTCTTTTATTGTGTTCGCCGGACGCGGTGTCATCGTGCGGGTAGGCCCGGCCGCTGTGTAAATTATATCCTCGCCCCATTCCATCGCCGTGCGGTCGGCAAGTGTTACAACCCTTCCGTCCAGCTCCCAGTTTTCGACAACCGCCGAACCCTCTGTGCCGCAAACGTGCCAGCGCGGAAGCAGTATGAAGCAATTTGTGTCAATTTCAATGTATGCGTGAACGCCATTGTTGAAGCGAAGCGACATTTTCAGGTTATCATCAACTTCCTGCGCATGGATATTGAATAAATTGCAGGATATTTCGCAAACAGGCTCTTTTATAAGGTGCATTAACTGGTCAATTAGATGCGCTCCCCAGTCGTACAATAATCCGCCGCCGTTAATTTTATAACCGCGCCAGCCGTGCATTATGCGGCGTGAGCCTTGAACACGGGATTGGATCGAATATATATCGCCTATCATACCGTCCTCAATGACTTTCCTGATTGTTTGAAAATCCTTGTCCCAACGGCGGTTTTGATGCACCGTAAAAATCCTGCCGCTGCTTTTTGCAGCTTCCATGACTTCTTCCAGTTCCTTTGCGTTCAGGGTTGCAGGTTTTTCACAAATCGTATGTTTTCCTGATTTTAACGCAGCTATAGTCAGTTCCTTATGCACATTATTAGGTGTCGCCACAAGTGCTATATCCACGGTTTTGTCCGATAATAACGCCACAAGCGACTCATAAGCGGAAATCCTCTTGGATTTTGCCCGTTCCATTGCTTCCGGCCGTATGTCGAAAGCTCCAGCAACTTTAATTTTCGGGCATTGCCTGTCCAGCATATTGTGATGCCATTCGGCGACTCCCCCGTAGCCGATAAAAGCCAGCTTGTACATAACTCTTGATAACTCCTGTAATTTATTAGACCTCCTCGAAAATCATCTGTGTTCATGCATCACGTTTTAATTTTCGAGGAAGTCTATTAATTAGTTTTCAGCATATATGACCGAGCAATTAGGATGATAACGCAGTATGGAAACCGGAAAACCTGATGTTATCCCGCCTTTTTTCAGCTTGCGTATAACGTCAGACTTATCGTTTCCGGCAATTAATAAAATTTCTTTCGCCGATAAAATCGTTTGAATTCCCATGCTTAGGGCAGTTTTGGGCACTTCGCCGGGTGAAGAAAAAAACCGGCTGTTCGCATCAATAGTAGATTGTGACAATTTTACAACGCAGGTGCGTTCGGAAAATTCGCCGCCCGGTTCATTGAACCCTACATGACCGTTTTGCCCTACTCCCAGAATTTGCAAATCCACACCGCCGGCTTCCGCCAGCTTCTTTTCGTAATTTTCGCATTCTTCGCCGGGGTTTTTCGCCATGCCATCCGGGATATGTATGTTTCCGTCCGGGATATTTATATGAGAAAATAAATGCTCTTGCATATAATAATTATAGCTCTGAGGGTTGCTGCTGCTTATGCCGCAGTATTCGTCCAGGTTAAATGTTGTTATTCGTGAGAAATCCAACAAACCTTCTTTGTGCATTTTTACAAGCATGGCGTATGTCCCTGCCGGAGTAGAACCCGTCGCAAGCCCTAAAACGCTGTCAGGCTTTCTTATCACCTGCGATGCGATGATTATCGCCGCTGCTTCGCTGAGTTTTTCATAATTTCGGACAGTTTTAATTATCATGTTTTGCCTTCTTCTTTATCGGCTTTATCGGCTTCGGTTTCTTCTTTTTCAGCTTCGTCGATCGAAATCAAAATTTGATTATACCACACAAGAGCATCCACAAAGGCTTTGTTCACCTCGACGCCATCCATGTTGTTTTGTATCATAATAATAGATATTTTGTTCCAATCCGCTCTTTCGTATGCATAGATAAAATCCATTACCTTATACAGCACGCCTTTTTTATCAACCAATGCTTCATAAACCATCTTGTCCACAGCGACTTCTTTTATGGCATCTTCCATGGGCTTTTTCAGGATCACATCCAACAGCGAAAACAAACCGGCCATAAATAAGCTATGCCGAAATACGTCTATATAGAACAGCACGGCAAGATTTTCTGCGAACTTGGCGCGCACCATCGAAAGTTTGGTGATTTCACCCGGTCTATCCTGCGCAAGGTTGATCGATATAGCGACCGTCGCCCAGCGCCGTACCTCTTTTTGTCCTAAAATCGCAACCGCATTGTTGATCGACTTAACCTGATTCACAAGTCCGACTGCCGCAGAATTAATAAATCTTAAAAGGGATATTGAAAGTGCGGGATCTCTTTCGATACTCTTGGCAATTTCGGTAAGCTCGAAATCCTCTTCGTTTATTTGCTTGAGCAGCTTAAGAGCGTTGACCTTTACCGGGGTTATATCGGTTTCGCCGCTGGTTATCGGATTCTTGTAAAAAGATCCGGAGAACAGACTATTGTTGTCCCTGGAAAATTTCTCGTAAGCTGTCATGTCCGGGATATTGAAAACAACGATTTTCGCATGAGCAACTTTTTTTCTTATATCTTTGTATTGTTTATCAAAGTCCGGATCGTTAAAATCAAGAAATATGTAGCTTGCAAAAATTACAAGGTAATTTTCGGTTCCGCCCGCCGGAAGACCGCTAAGTGCGAGCCGGGCCCCGTTAGCCTTGAGTTGTTCCAATTTTTCAACAACATGATCGTCATACGGCAGATCTTTGGGAAGCTTCCAAATTAAATTGTTTTCTTCAGAAACCATTTTCCCGAACCGTCCGGCAAGAAACTGGAGTTTGCCTAAATCCACAAACAACGGTTTATCTCCGGCCAGGGGTTCAATACCAATCTGACTGATAATTTCCAATCCGGGCAAAGCGAAATCCTCGTTTTTATCGCGAAAGTCGTCCCTCACAATGATCGCCGTGTCAGCGTCATGGGCGCACAAATGATACGCCTCTACTTTCATTTCGTTGTCGAACAACGGTATAGCGACAATAAATACATTCATTCAGCTCTCCATCCTTTCAGAGTGTTATATCTCTTGTGACTTTTTGACGTTGTGATTTTGGTCAATATATCTCCTCGAAAATTACTTCGCAACGTATGATGCATTTATACATCATGTTTTAGCTCCCGGGGAGGTCTAATATAATTGTCAATAAATACAACTAGGAACATTATATAACAATTAAAATAAAAATACAATAGTTTTTTATTAATTGATTATAGATATTCGGTAAAATCGGTAAAAAGCAATCTTCAAATGGGGAAACTCAAAAAAAATTCTTGACAAGCTGCCTTCTGTATGATAAAATTTTAGACAATGTAAATAAATCCATAGACAGCAGGTGCGGTTTTCCGCATAATTTGGGATTTCCCTAAGAGATGAAGTTTTTATCAATTCTATCTCTGACGGGTTTTTATCCTTTCCTGCCGAGGAGAAATAAAACGGGACCCGGAAACCTAACCGGAATCGTTATAACGGCGTTTTATTAACGTTTGTTGTCCTTTTCTCTGCGGCTGTGTGAGGAAAGGGCAATTTATATTACTAACATAATATCTCAGGGGGGTGAAAAAGAATAATGCCAAGTGATAAGGTATTGAAAGAAAAACAGGAATTTGTGAAGATGCTTACGGAAAAATTGGAAAAAGCGGTTTCTATCGTACTCGTGGATTATAAGGGTATTGATGTAGAAACCGATACCCGGATGCGCAAAGAACTGCGCGAAAGCGGTGTCGATTATTTCGTAGTAAAAAACACTCTGTTAAAATTTGCGGTCAACGAAACCGGGTTGGAAGAGCTGGGATCTGTTTTGGCAGGCACAACTTCGATCGCTATAAGCAATGACGATGTAGCAACTCCCGCGAAGATTATCATGAAGTATGTTGACGAAATGAAAACCGTAATTTCGGTTAAGGCCGGTGCTGTCGAGCATAAAGCGGTTGACGCGGCGGCAGTCAAGGATATCGCCAAACTACCGTCCAAGGAAATCCTGGTCGCAATGTTGCTCCGCGGCATGAGCGCGCCCATTTCGGGCATGGCAAATGTGCTTAACGCAAATCTGCGCGGTTTAGCGATCGCATTAAGCAGAATAGCGGAAGATAAAGAAAAACAATCCGCTTGATAACAAGACTTATTTTGAAGTCGGAAAATTTCGCCGAGCCGGTTGTACGCACCGCGAAGCGAATGAATACGGGTCAGACCCGATAAAAAATTAAATTATACAGGAGGAAAATTTATCATGGCATCCGAAAAAGTTACAAAATTAATCGAGGAGATTAAAACCCTTACCGTATTGGAATTATCCGAGGCTGTAAAAGCTCTTGAAGAAGAATTCGGCGTTTCCGCCGCGGCTCCGGTCGCTGTCGCTGCAGGTCCTGCTGCTGATGCCGCTCCCGCTGCAGAAGAAAAGAGCGAATTTGATGTTGTGCTGACAGAGGTCGGCGCAAGCAAAATGAACGTTATCAAGGTTGTTAAAGAAATAACCGGACTCGGACTCAAAGAAGCAAAAGAACTCGTGGACAACGCACCCAAACCCTTGAAGCAGGGAGCTTCTAAGGCTGACGCTGACGATATTAAAGCAAAACTCGAAGAAGCCGGTGCGAAAGTGGAATTGAAGTAACATTCATCTCAATCTAATGAAGTCATTCCCCGCGGCAGAGCCAACGGGGTATCGGCTCAAAGGAACGCCCCAGAGGGGCGGGGTATTAAACCCAGAGAAAATAAACGCACAAAACCCGGATGACTTTTTGCCATCCGGGTTTTGTTTTTATACAAATTATCATTCTATGGGGGGTTTGAAAAAGGACCGCTATAAATTCGGTTCACCCAAACTCCCGATACATCCCTTTCATTTTCGCCGCATCTTCCGCTTGGGTCCCGTCTGATTCGCATATGATAACAGGAGATAATTTTCGCTTAAATATCAATTCGCATAACGGCTCGAACTGAGGTCCGAACTTATCATCCTCAAGGGTAAGATGCCGAACTTCTCCCGCAGTATCCGAATATTGTATTTTTGTAAAATGTATATGCAGGTTCTTTAACTTTTCACTGCCCAAACGGTCTTGAACGGTATCAAGTATTTTTTCATAATCCGATATATCTTTTATTCCGCCGAATGTGCGGGCGTTCAAATGTCCGAAATCTATACAAGGAACAAGGCGGTCATCAATTCTGCACAACTCAAGAATTTCGTCCAAATCGCCTAACAGATTTAACCGCCCCATTGTTTCCGGACAAACCGTTATATGTCCTAAATTATTTTGATCCAGTGTTTTAAGTGATTTTTTCAGCGTTTCCTTTGCCAGCTTCAACGCCGCTGACCTTTCGATTTTCGCCGCACTGCCCGGATGAATCACAACTCTGTTTGCTCCCATCCAATCGGCGGCACGAGCTGATTCCAATATGTACCCCACGCTGTTTTCCCGCTTCACTTCATCCACGCTCGAAAGCGAAATATAATATGGAGAATGCAAAGAAAGCGTTATTTTTTCTTTTTTCGCAGCAGCGGCTATCGCGGCGGCAGTTTCTTTTTTTATTTTTAATCCGCGCCCGCATTGATATTCGTAACAATCCAACCCGAGCTTTTTGAGATACCCGGGTGCGTCAACGCTCCGCTTATAGCCCGCTTCCTTAAAGCTTTCCCCTACTCCGGCGGTCCCAAAAAGAGCTCCCAATATTCCACATCCTCCCTTAAACAATGACTCAGAATTCGTTTTCAATAAACCTAAGGTTGCTTGATACATAAAAAAATCTTCGGTTTTGCAACTATAAAATAGTTTCCCAAAATGTTTTACGGCTTTTCATCAAAATACATGAATTTGCAATTTATTTCTCCGTTGGTTTTGATTAATTTATTATCCGCACAAATATACGGGTATTCAATGTCATCAAGGTCAATTTCGTGGACAATTCCCTTTTTTCCATTAGATAACATTATCGTTTTCCCAATCAATTCCTTTTGCATATTATTTAAAAATACATCGACAACATTCGCATCAAACTCAGTATTTTTAAGTTTTCTCAACATAGCGAGAACGCTGAACGGGCTTTGCGGCTCTTTGTACACACGGCGCGAAACCATCGCATCGTAAACATCCGAAACAGCCGTAATCCTCGCAAACAGAGATATTTGTTTATCCAAAAGGTTGTCCGGATATCCCCTGCCGTTTATTTTTTCGTGATGATAGCGTACCGCATAACGGACATCATCACAAAACTCAGCAAGAAGGTCATAGCCGTAAACAGTGTGCATTTTTATTACTTCGAATTCCGCACGAGTCAACGCACGCGGAGCATTTATCACCTGATCGGGAACCGATGCTTTGCCGCAATCGTGCAATAGTCCGGACAAAACCAAGAGGTCGATTTGACTTTTTTCAAGTCCCATCCATTTACCTAATAACCCATTGAGCAGGGACACATTAGCACAGTGGCGCTGTAAATATTCGTCCATAGGGGCAAGTGCGTTAACCAGATCCAGTATCAAACCGGGTTTCGTTTTCTCCAAGTTTTTGGAAAGAGAGTCCGAAATGGAATGAATCGCTTCCTGCGACACATTGCTTGTGCTTGCAATTTCCTCAAGCATATGAAACGTGTCGTCTTTTGTATCGACATATCCGGTTTCTTCCTCAAGCTTTTGCCGGCTAACGGTTTTATTTAATGACTTGTGCCGTTGTATAACTTTTAGAGTTTCCGAAGAAACAACGACCGTATCTTTATATTTATTGAATCGGCGGATCGCCGTAATCTGGGATTCACTTATAACACTACCCTGGGGAACAAGCATTAGCGTTCCGTTATAATTAAAAATATCGTGCGGTAATTCCATTCCTTCATGAAGAAGATTTATCGGAATTGAAACCAATGATTCTTCCTCACTCATCATCTTCTTCCTCCTTACCCACTAAACGGCAGCCTACTTCAAACTTATCCGGCAAAAAATCCAGGACGTTGACAGCATCAGCTACCAGTGTTACAATTTCCCCATCCGCATCCATACGCAACTTAAACCGGTTGCCGACTTGCAAAACTTTGGATTTAAAACTAAGCCGTATCCCGCTTTTGCTGATGTTCACAACACGCGCTTCTATCGGTGTGTGGAAAGGATATTCTTTAACCTCATCATACATCAAGCTCTCTACATAGGACGGCATATTTATGTTATAACGCTGTTCCTGCCTGTTTTCTGCGTTGCTTCCTTTATACAGAGCAATAATTTTTCGGTTTCCGCGTTTATGGATTCTGCATTTATAAGAGCGCGGAAACGGAGTTGACAGAACCAATAAATCATAAGGTACGCCCAAATTCAATTCAGGCAGCATTCCGACTTCAACGGTGTTGTCATACTTATCATGAGCCAGAATTTTAACGTTAGATACTATCCTACCGTCCTCGTGATAAACGACTGCGTTGCAACCACCGTAATCATTTCCCACAATAATTTTACCATTCCTCTTTGTAATACAATGTTATCATTATATAAAAAAATTGATAATTTGTCAACCCCATTTTTTTTTTGAGTTTCCCCGTTTTTTCAGCCCCAAGCGAAGCGAGATTCACTCCATAGGCATATTTGCGGGGATTTCACCCGCTTTCGCAGTAAATCGTGTACGCCCTGTTTGCATCTTGCGAACACTGCGAAAAGCCCGTCCGCAATAGCATAAAACAAGAACTTTGGTGTACCGTATATCCGCTTGGATATAGTGATGACTTCCGTCACAATCGCTCTTTCGTCGTTTTTCTCGCTCATGTATCCGATATATCCGATGGCGATTGTTAGCAGTAAATCGAGATTGCGGATAGAGTTAAGCGACCTCACCCGAAAATCCTCAAAGTCAAATTGCTGCTTTTTGAAGCCGTAAAACTCCTCAATCCGCCACCGCATGAGATACACTTTAGTAACGACCACAGCAAGCCTCTTGTCGTCGCTTTTCAGGTTGGTGATAAGCATAAGAGGTTCTTTCCCTATCCCACGGCAAATGACTAAATTCAGATCCTCATTCGGTCTGCACGGCAGCTTTACCGGCACAATCGAAATCTTGCAATCAGCCTGTATGCCGTTCTTTTTCGTGAATTTCAAGCTGTATTTTCCCTTGAATTTATCGGCAAGCTTCAATATGTTTATCCGTTCGTCCTTGTAAATCACGTCACGGTTTTTCTTTGAGCGTATGATGAATTTCTCTTTGTTTTTTATCAAGTGTTCGTAATAAATATTCGCGTCATAACCGCGGTCAAATGCCCTGATATTGCCTTTTTTGAAGTGTTTGCCCAAAAATCTCAAAGCCCTTAAGGTTTCCTCATCTGCACTGACAAAGCCCTTTTCCGCCGCCGAATAAACTCTTGTATACACGCCAATTGGCTGCTTCTTCCCCGGCGTTAGTGCAGTTACGCCTACGGTGTGATAGCCTATTCCAAGCTTACCTGTGCTTCCGTCACGAACTACGCCTAAGCCCTCTAATTTGCTGCTGCACGGCTTCGTAATATCGCTGTCGTCCACTATCAATATCGTTTTCTCCGAGATACAGCCTTTAATCCTGCGAATGTAATTATCAAACAGTTTTTCGCCGTTTTTGAGCCAGTTCAAATTAAATGAAAGACGGTCAATGATTTTCTTGAGTGTGGTTTTTTCGTCAAGAACCCGTGCGATTTTCGATAAATGACAGCTCTGGCTGCTCAATATCCCGTAAAGCATCTGCGATACGAATTTGAATTCAGGGCGGGACAGTCCGTCACAAACTTTTTCTGAAAATCTTAAAATACCCCTTTTCAAATTGCTTCCGAGTATGCTATAACGCCGCAGCGTTTCAAGGTTCCGGGGTACCCGTTCGAAATCTTTGATTTCGGTAACGGGTCGGGTTCTTATAATGAGTCATGTGCAAAACCTCCTGAATGGCTGATTATACTGTGTTTTTTAGCAATTCCAGTATATCATATTTCGGTTGGTTTTGCACTATTTTATTTGCGGTTTTTCATTTTCAAAGAGCCGTTTTTACGCATTGCAGCAGCGTTTGCAACGCTTTTGGTATCAGAAAACGGGGAAACTCAAATTTAAAAGGTAGAATGTGATACAATAAAGATGTGAAAATCGGTGGTTGCTTGTTGTTTTATCATCTTATTGCGTGAAAAAACGAATTGATTTTTATCTGCCATAATTAAGTGAAAGTTGGTGAAAAAATGAATAGTGATGCAATAAAATGGTTATTGGAAGATAATAACCCTGCCGTGAAGTATCGGACAATGACCGAAATACTTGGCGAATCCGCAGATAAGGAACCTGTTATTACCTGGATGAATAAATCCCTACCCGATGACTGGACGGAGCGTAAAGGCTTGTGGTCTGTTTATTATCTTACCGCTTTTGCCGAATGCGGCTTGAACTTTGAAGATATTCCGTCCCTGAACGAAAAAATCAAAAATTTCGGGAGCGAAAATTACTTTGGATATGGCTGTGCCGATTTTATGCTGTTGCGTGCGCTTGTTAAGCTTGGGTATAAAACAGAAGTTAAAAAAATACTGGAAACACTCGACGATTATCGTTTACCCGATGGAGGATTTATTTGTGAACGGGTGAGAAAAAAAATTGGATATATACCGAAAAGCTGTTATAAAGCAAACATCTATGCGCTTTTTTGTGCAGCGGAATGTCGCAAAACCTTTGTGTGTTTTCCGGGCGAAGAGGAACTTATTGATTATTTTTTTGGTCGTAATATTTTTTACAGACGGGACGAAAGCCATGCGCTGATAATGGACGGGCGACCGGGATGGCGGATTATAGACACTTTCAACCCGTTTGAGCCTATGCGTGTAGGAATCCATCATGTCGTTGAAACTTTTTGCGCCTTAGGATATGGGAATGACGACCGTCTGACAGAAGCGTGGAACATCCTAAACGAAAAAAAAGACCCTGACGGCAAATACATCTTGAATGGAACGCTGACTAAATCATACCTCCCCAAAGAACGGGTTGGCAAGCCGAGCAAATGGGTAACATTTTATGCGTTGTTAGCGCAGAAAGAACGAAGTAAAATACATGAGCAATAACATATATCTGCCAGATTATAACAACAGCATCCTCGGAATCCCAAACTCCATTTTATCACATTACGGCGCAAAAACGCACCATGCGACGCTGCCGGTTTTGGATGAAAGGTTGTGCTGTGGATATAAAAATATTGTCCTTTGGGTATTGGACGGAATGGGTGTTGATGCGCTGAAAGCACACGCGCCGGATGGATTTTTGATGAAAAATTGCGTGGCGCAAATCAGCTCCGTTTATCCCTGCACGACCACCTCTGCTCTGACCACTTTTGAAACAGGTTTAACGCCTATTGAACACGGTTGGCTTGGTTGGTCACATTATTTTAAGGAAATCGGAAAATGTGTGGATTTGTTCAGCAACCACGAAAGCGGTACAGAATATCCCGCTGCTGACCGCAATATTGTTTGGGAAACAATCGGTTTTAAGAATCTATTTATACAAATTCGGGAAATCAATTCAAAGATTGAATGCTGTCGTGTTTCGCCATTTGGCGAATATTGGAGCGATACAAACGAAGCCGTTTGCAGCCATATTGAAACGCTTTGTAAAAAGGATGGACGGCGTTATGTTTACGCATACCATTTTCAACCCGACAAAGATATGCACGACAGCGGATGCTACAGCGAACGCACAAAAGCGAATGTTGTGTTGTTTGACAAACAGATTGAGCAACTTGCCGCCAACCTGACGGATACCCTGTTAATTGTTACCGCTGACCACGGGTTGACTGATGTAAAAATGCTTGATATTGAGAATTATCCCGACATTCATAATTGCTTGTCCACTCACCCCACAAGAGAACCTCGCAGTTTGTCGTTCTTTGTAAAACCGGAATATAAAGACATATTCCCGGAGCTTTGGAATAATCAATTCGGCAGTGATTTTGAGTTGATGACAGGAACGGGAGCCTTTGAAAAAGGGATTTTCGGGAACGGTAATCCTCATAATCATTCAATAGATTTTTTAGGTGATTATGTTGCGGTGGCTATCGGCGATCTTTCTGTATGGTATAAAAATGATAAAGGTAAATTGCACGATTTCAAGGCTTGCCATGCCGGATTGACCGAAAACGAAATGATAGTGCCACTAATTTTAATTGAGAGGTAAAATATGTTAAAACAATCTGATATTGATTTATTTACCTATGCTTTTGAGGGCATATGCCTCCCCGAAAACGCCGTTGTTTTAGATGTCGGCTGCCAACACGCGGGCGGATTGAAATGGATAAAAGAAAAATATAATCTGACAAGCGAATGTATCGGCATTGACAAGAAAGGTAAAAATTTTGAGGATGCCGAAACGCAAAAGGCTTTGGGCGTTTCCCTACTCGAAATGAACGCTTCCGAACCGCTTTCTTTTGCGGATAATACCTTTGACTTGATTTTCCACAAAGACACGATATGAAACATTTTATAGAACCGAAAGGTTTTTTGACCGAAGCTGAATATACCGAACTGATTGAGGATATGAAAGCCACTTATGTCTGTGGCGAATATCTTTGTATGTCGCCTTATTACATTTATACAGGGAGCAAAAAGTGATGCCTGAGCAAATCATCGAAAGCCACATCAAGGAAACACTCGCCGGAGACAAACGGGAAAATGCGTTAGATTTCGTTGCGCATCTGAAAGCAAACGAAATGCAGTTTGAACGGGGCAAGGGATATTGGGAGGACAAACTCTATTGGATGGTTAAATACAAAGGCGAATATGTATGTTTTATTTTGTTTAGCAGCGATGAGGACGGAAACTGGATTATCTGGTCTGATGATAGCGGTTCCGATTGGTATGCAAATGCTCCGATGGATGCAAGCATGAAAGAAATTGCATGGAAACACGTTGATATTTGCGGTAATTGCGGCGGTTGCAAGAATCCGGGAGGAAGCCGTAAAACGATATTCGGAAAAGAATTTGATAACGTCTGTGTAACTCCCATGAAGTTTGACAGCCCCGATTCTGAAACGGTGGAGTGTATGAAAAAAATGATAGAGATAAGGAAAACCGATATTATATGCAACACAACGAAAAGGTTGTAAATATGTCAAATCACAAAGGGACGGTAATACTTGAAACGGAACGGATTATATTGCGGCGGTTTCATATCGGCGATGCGGATGCAATGTTCCGCAATTGGGCAAGAGATCCGGAGGTAACAAAATATTTAACTTGGCCGACACACACGGATGTGTCTGTTTCAAAAGCGGTTATTAACAGCTGGCTGCCCTTATATAGAAATCTGAATCATTATAGCTGGGCGATTACACTCAAAGAAACCGATGAGCCAATTGGAAGCACAGTAGCGGTTGAGCAGAATGATGATATAAAAATGGTACATATCGGATATTGTATCGGACGAAAATGGTGGAATAAGGGTTATACTTCGGAAGTATTAGCGGAGCTAATTCGCTTCTTTTTTGAAGACGTGGGCGTAAACCGTATAGAATCCCGCCATGACCCACGCAATCCGAACAGCGGTAAAGTCATGCAGAAAGCGGGAATGAAGTTTGAGGGGGTTAAACGTCAATCGAATTGCAACAATCAAGGTGTTTGCGATGCCGCTTGGTATGTTATTTTTGCCAATGAGTATTTCGGGAAATCTGCTGATACCAGGGCGATAATAGAAGAAGATGCAGATAACTACACCGACATCAACGCCCGAACTATTGATAAATGGGCAGATAACGGCTGGGAATGGGGTGTTCCCATATCGCATGAAGTATACGAAAACGCACGAAATGGAAATTGGGATTTACTTCTCACCCCAACAAGATTTGTACCGCATGAATGGTTTTCACCCTATTTGAAAAACGGGCGGCTTGACGATACTCGCCTGCTTGGGCTTGCCAGCGGCGGCGGTCAGCAAATGCCGATATTCACGGCACTCGGCGCGGATTGTACGGTGATGGATTATTCCGAACGTCAGCTTGACCGCGAGCGTGAGGTTGCGGCGCGTGAGGGTTATGATATAAATATTGTCAGAGCCGATATGACAAAACGGTTCCCATTTGAGGATGCTGCTTTTGATATTATTTTCCACCCGGTTTCAAACTGCTACATTGAAGATGTTTATCACGTTTGGAACGAGTGCTTCCGAGTATTAAAACCCGGTGGAATACTGCTTGCCGGAATGGATAATGGGTTTAACTTTATCGTTGAGGATTTTACCGTGCGTCCGCTTGTTATCGCTAATAAATTACCGTATAATCCTTTGAAGATGGATGCTGAACGTCGCCAAAAGATGATTGACAACGATGAAGGCTTACAATTCAGTCATACATTCGACGAACAAATCGGTGGACAACTTAAAGCGGGATTTGTGATTACCGCCGCATATGAAGATTTCAATAATGACCCTGATGCTATAGCCGACGGTATTCCGTCTTTCTGGGCGACGAAAGCGGTGAAACCGCCGCTTGAATGGGAGGGATTGGAGTGAAAAATCATTTCGATATGTCATATCTTGGCGTTATGGTGGATATGGCAGGCTGTCCGAATCGCTGCCGCCATTGCTGGCTTTGCGGTCACAAAAACGGCAGCATGACTGTTGATGATTTTTGTTCCACTGCAGACCAATTCAAAAACTGGCGCGACGAAAACGGCAACGGAATCGGCGAACTCGGCTTTTTCAGTTGGTGGCGCGAACCTGATTACCGTGGCGATTATCGCAAATTGTGGCAACTCGAACAGGAGCTATCTTCACCCGGACGGGCGCAGCGGTTTGAACTGCTTTCTATATGGCGGTTAGCGCAGGATGAAAGTTATGCGAAATGGGCGGCGACCCTGCCGCCAAAAGCGTGTCAGATTACCTTTTTCGGCATGGAAGAAAATACCGACTGGGGCACGCGGCGAAAAGGTACATTCAAGGATAATCTTTTAGCGACAGAACGCTTAATAAACGCCGGAATTGCCCCGCGCTGGCAGTTGTTTATCACAAAGCGCAATATCGGCGAGTTGGACGGATTTATTCGTTTAATATACGAACTTGATTTACACAAACGATGTGAAGCTGTCGGGAAAAAGTTCGAGGTTTTTATCGGCGGTATTTCCCCGGAGGGCAATGGATACGAAATTGAAAACATCCGTATTGAGGAAAGCGATATTTCTCAAATACCGCAAGGGCTTATCAGCATTTGCCGTGAAAGTGCGGATTTGCTTGGTCAGCCGGAATATGTCTTGTTAGAATCGCTGTTACATGAAGAATCCCCGGCAAATATGAGTGTCAACATCCCCTGCATATCGGTCAATGCAGACTTTGACGTATATCCCAATATCGCCGAACCCACGCAGTGGTGGCTACTGGGCAATTTGAAAGCCGACGGCGCGGATGCGATAATCAAGGCATACCGGGATGAAACCACGCCCGGCATGAGGGCGAACCGTGAAATTCCGGTATGCGAACTGGCGCGGCGATATGGCAATAATAACAGCGAAAAACTGTATGACAAAAATGACCTCATACGCCGCTGGCTGCATCAATGGGGCGTTGATTATATAGAGGAACGTGTATAAACAACAGTATTATAATTGCAAAACGGGATGACTGCGTTTGAGGTGATTTATAAGATATAACGAATGTGATATTATGAAACAAAATCAATATCAACCTCAAGTTGATAATCATAAAAATTATTAACCTTTTATGTATGGGAATTGGTTGCGATATCTGATAGAGTAAAGAAAAAAACAAAGGAGCAGGACCATGATTGATAATTACAGAATCGGCAACCACATTTCTTTTCTCCGCAGGGAAAAAGGACTGACCGGCGAAAAAATGGCTGAACAATTAGGCGTTTCTCCGCAAGCTGTTTCAAAATGGGAGAACGGAAAAAATCTTCCCGAAACCGCATTGCTCCCCGCTATTTCGGCTTTGCTCGGATCTTCTATTGATTTGATTTTAATGCCGCCTAAAATCACAACGAAGAAATTCGGGAAGAATGATACAGAACTTCACCGATACAATTTTGTGTGCCAACATATCAGCTGTATTCCGCAAATCTTTAAGATAGACTTTGGCAGCAAAACGATTGTTATGGAAGATTTGAGCGAAGATTATGTCCCAGGCTATCATTACGATAAGGATAATTACGAGGGTGCTTTTATTCGGGAAAACTATCAAAACATCCTGCAAGCGGCGGCGCGTTGGCACTCTGCTTTTTGGGAAAATCATAAGGCTTTTGAGCAGATTGGGCTTGACTGGCGTTTTGAAACCAAAGAAAATTTGGCGGCGCACATCAGCATGATGGAAAAAGATTTCAAAAAATATAAAGCGAACGAAGAATCCGGAAAAATCCCGAAAGTATGGGAGGGTAACTTCGCCGGTGAACCGTTTCGCATAGAAAACAATATCGACGTCAAAAAGCTCGACTATTTCACGGATGCCATCCAACAGATGAAAACCGAATATGTTCCACTGGTCGATTCAAGATTTCACAGCGGAAAGAACGTAACGGTCATTCATGGTGATATGAACCCAAGCCCGGTATTTATATCAAAGTCAGCAGATAAAGCCGTAAAATTCCAAGGACTGGGAGCCGTCCGGATGGGATTGCCAACAGAAGATTTGGCAATGCTCATAGCTTTGCATTTTGAGCCGCACAAACAAAAGGCTCTGCCCTTATTGGAAGAATACTACCGCCAGCTTTGTGAAACGGTAAAGGATTATCCGTACAAAACCTTTATGAATGACTATAAAATCGCCATCATGGAGAATATGTTTTTCACCGTCCGTCTTATTAATAGAAAAATATTTGATTTCAGGATGATGGAAAAAGCGATGCTGGCATTTGAATCTTTTGTGTTGAAATAATAGACCTCCCCGGAAATTAAAATGATGTATGAACACAGATCATAACGTTACGAAGTGATTTTCGAGGAAGCCTAATAAGCCGGTTTTGTAAAGCGCATAATTTAAACCGATAGTTGGGGTTTTTGTTCAATTCCAATTTATATATCGTTGCTTTACATTACAAGCCGTGATATACTTGAATTGTTGAGAATACAGTGAGATCTGCCTATACGCCTGTGATGCGGGTATAATAACGGAGGTTTTTATGACTGTACACGAGCTAATGATAGCACAAAATCGGAGGTATAGAACATGGTTGAATTTTGGGATATACTGGACGAAAACAGAAATAAAACGGGTCGGCTGCATGAGCGCGGAAAGCCTATGCAGCAAGGTGACTGTCATCTTGTTGTACATATTTGGGTTATGAATAATAAAGGTGAATTTCTAATTTCAAAACGTTCTCCGGATGTAACCGGATGGGCGGGTATGTGGCAAACGACCAGCGGGTCAGCCGTTGCGGGTGACGACAGTCTGACAACAGCTCTGAAAGAAACAGCCGAAGAAATCGGTGTTACCCTCAACCCCAAAAACGGACAGTTGTTTAAGCAGTTTGAAGCCCCTCACACTATCAATAAAGGCAGTGTGTTTTATGATGCGTGGCTATTCAAACAAGAAATTGATATTTCTTCAATCGTACTGCAACCGGACGAAACCTGTGATTCTATGTGGGCGGATCAAGAAAAAATAAGGCAAATGATCCGTGATAACGTTTTTATATCAGAAAAAAGGGTGTATCCATATCTTGATGAATTATTTGCATTTTGCGGTAACTGCGATATTCCCGATGACCGGTGACCGGTCATCGGTCATTAAACCTTGGTCAAAATATTTCCGTTAGCGATGAATACCGTCAACGGCAATCGTCTGTTAAGGAATTGATTACAGAATAGAGGAGCGCGAAATGAATAAAACCGAATTAACCACCATGGTAATGATACAGGACAAGCAAAGCGACAAGGTATTGGCTCAGGATCGGGTGAAAAATTGGAAAGGACTGTCGTTCCCCGGCGGTCATGTTGAGGACGGCGAGAGTTTTTATGACTGCGCAGTGCGTGAGGTTAAAGAAGAAACCGGGCTGGACATTTACAAGCTAAAATCCTGCGGGATTATCCATTGGTCGAACAACAAAACCTTTGAGCGATATTTAGTTTTCCTTTATAAGACTGTTAATTATTCAGGGAAATTACTGCCCGGATCAAATGAGGGTAAAAATTTGTGGATTACCATTGAACAACTGCGTAACACACCGTCTGAAAATCAAATAATAAAGTATTTGCCGATGTTTTTAGAAGATAAATATAGCGAAGCATTCGGTTCATGGAACGATGATGAACCGTGGGAAATCGTATATAAATAAAATAGATGTAAAATAACGGTGGTTGAAAAACAAATTAAAACAGCCGGAAAACATGGAGAATAGAACATATGAAATTAACAAAATGCGATAAAGGACATTCTTACGATTTGGACGGAAGCAACGGCTGCCCATTTTGTGACGGCTCTGAAAAAATCGAACAAAACACTTTTGATCCTTATTTTGAAATGCAAAGAAACAACAAATATTTCGGCAAGCGGTTTTCTGTTATGGGTGATTCAATAAGCACCTTATATGGGTATAACCCGCCCGGTTACGCTTTGTTTTACGAGGGCGAGAACTGCGATAATTCCGGCGTTAATAAAATGGAGGATACATGGTGGGGTAAACTTATTTCCTATTTCGGCGGCGAGCTGCTTGTAAATAATTCGTGGTCAGGAAGCCGCGTGACAAGATTTCCGGATCAAGACGAATTGTTCCCTTCCGGCTGCAGCGGCGAACGTACAGGTAATCTGCACATAGACAATGTAAAGCCTGATGTTGTCATTATTTATCTTGGAACTAATGATTGGGATAACGGTGTAACCCTTTCGCATATTGATTATTCCGGCGAAGATACTGCGCCTTGGAGCGATATATTCTTGGATGCTTATGAAAAAATGATATTATCAATTAAAGAAAATTATCCGAACGCCGAAGTATGGTGCTGTACGCTCAATTCTATTTTCATATCGTCAAATCCTTCTTTCTCTTTTCCGGAATCCCCCGGAGGGGTGCATATAGAAAAATATAACGAAATAATCCGAAGCGTTTCTTTAAAAACCAATTGCGGACTAATTGATTTATACAAAAACAATATCCCACATGACACCGTGGAAGGTTTACATCCAACGGCTGACGGAATGAGCACTATGGCAATGCTGATGATCAGAAGACTTGCCGAACCGAAGTTTGGAACGTTTATGGATTGCAAAAACGACGAGCACGAATTCATAGTTGCCGATACCCACACAGACGGCACAAAATATGTCTGTACGAAATGCGGCAAAGAAAGCACAAGAATTAAAAAAAAATTGAAGAACAGGCTTAAACTTTTATTTGCCGCTGTTGGGGGAGTGATTTTATTGTTTTTTTTCATCGCTACGTTTAATATGTTTTTATTTTTATCAAAATCTGCGCCGCCGCATGAAATGACCCCGGTAGAAACCGTTCAATTTTACTTCGAACGATGGAACGAAAAAAATACTATTGGAATGAATAGTGTTGTTCGTGATGAAAGGAAGAATACAGATTATGGGAAGTCGCACCTAATGTATGTACATCTTACCCGGAGCATTGACGAAACTGAAAAATACATGAACAATGAGGGAACAAACTTTAGCGAAATTTTTCCGGGCTATGTAAAATATTCTGTTGTGGAAGTAGAATTTGAAATCGAGTACAAAAAAAGTCGATTTTTTGATAATGCAGGGGGATTCCCGGATGGAAAATCTATTGTAGATAATTGGCATTATGTATTAGGAAAAATTTATGAAGAATCAGATTGGGTTATTGTTTCGTGGGGAGTTTGACATTGTTTATAACAAAAAAATTAACCAGCACGGTCAAGGAAATCGGAATATTTACGGATAGCAAACAATGTGGGGATGATTTTTGCATTTTAAATAATTGTTATCCGG
>WRKL01000020.1 GCA_009778115.1 Oscillospiraceae bacterium
CAAACTTCGTTCGTTATTCGTTTTTCTTAAAAAACTACTCACTCGTTTTCAACGGTTTTTAAAATGGAATTAGTATCAGGAGGAAAAGAATAATGAAACTTATCTACGGCACAACAAACAAGGCAGAAGCAATTATTCAACCTTTAGCCGTTGAAAATCTACCTGAATATGCCGATGTAATCCGCAGAAGTTTTGCGACGGTAGCACAAGATTTTGATTGGACGAAGGAAAACGCCCCCGGTTATGTCAGCTTTAGAACAGATGAGCAACTGGCAAAAAAAGAAAAGGATGGTTATCTCCCTTTCGGACTATTCATTTGCGAAAAAATTATTGGTTTTGTGTCGTTAACAGATATGGGTAATGGTTCATACGAATTGAATAAATTGGCTGTACTTCCGGAACATCGGCATTACGGTTACGGGAAGCGGTTGATTGACTTTTGCAAAGAAAAAGTCAAAAATCTCGGCGGCAGTAAAATCACTCTCGACCTTATAGAAGAAAATTCCGTGTTAAAAAATTGGTACGCCGCGAACGGGTTTGTGCATACCGGGACAAAGAAATTCGAGTATCTACCATTTACGACAGGATATATGGAATGGGAGGCTAAAAAATGAGCATTATCAAAACGCATGGCAACACCCTTTGCGGTGGAACAGACGAATATAAAATCGTTCTGCGCCCGCTGTGCGACGAGCATTTGCCGTTGCTGTATAAATGGAACGCTGACCCGGAGGTTTTATATTGGACGGAAAGCGGTGTATCTGATACCTCTCTAACATACGAGCCTGATACCGTGCATGATATTTACGGCGGCGTATCGCAGAACGCATTTTGCTTTTTGATTGAAGTGAACGGTGTGCCCATCGGCGAGTGCTGGCTGCAAAAAATGAATATGCCGAATGTAAAGGCTATGTATCCGGAAACGCTCGATGTCCGCAGGATTGATATGTCGATTGGCGAAAAGGATTACCGGAATAAGGGTATAGGGACACATTTCATAGGAATGTTGATTGACTTTGCGTTCAATGATGAAAAAGCAGATGTCTTGCATTGTTTTAATGATGATTACAATATCCGTTCACGGCGAATGTGGGAAAAGTACGGTTTTACGCAAGTGCTGAAGGAACCTTTAGAGCCGCAGCCGCAAAAAGGAAAATGGCAGTATCATTATCGCCTTACGCGGCAGGAGTTTGTTGAAAGACAAGGAGAATGACCATGCAATTCGGAATGCCGACCTTAATTGAATTAAAATCAACGGAATCCTGTGCCGCACTCTGCCGTGAGTTGGGGTTGTCTTTCGTCGAACTCAATATGAATCTGCCGGAATACCAGGCGGATAAGCTGGATGCAAACCATCTTCAGGAGATTTCCGATGAATACAACATCTACTATACTTTTCATGTTGACGAGAACCTAAATCCTTTTGATTTCAATAAGTGGGTTGCCAAGGCGTATACAGACACAATGATAGCGGCGATTGTGAACATACGGTCAAAACGGCTTTCTGTGCCGGTTCTGAATATGCACTTAAATTCCGGCGTATGGTTCACCTTGCCCGACAAAAAAGCATATTTGTTTGAAGAATACCGCGATGAGTATATGCAAAAGCTGACTGCTTTCCGAGATGTATGTACAAAGGCGATAACCGGAACGGACATAAAAATAAGCGTTGAAAATACAAGCTCTTTTCAGCTTGATTTTGTTGCAGAAGGCATAGCAACATTGCTTGAAAGCCCTGTCTTTGCGCTGACATTTGACACCGGGCATAACGCGGGCAGCGGTTTCCGGCAACAGTCGTTGATCGAACGGCATATTGACAGATTTTCGCATATGCACTTGCATGATTACAGCAAAGCGCGCGGCGACCATTTACCGCTCGGGGAGGGTGAATTGAATTTGCAAAAATATCTTGATTTGGCAAAAGACCATGATTGCCGTGTTGTGTTGGAAGTAAAGACAATTGAAGGCTTGCGGCAATCTGTGAACTGGCTGAAAGCGAGGGGTTATTTGTGAATTATAGAACAACCCACATAGTTGGTGCATCCGGCGCAGGAACATCATCTACATTAGGACAGGTGTTGGAATATTAGTACGGCTATAAATAGCTCGGTACAGACAGCTTCTTTTGAATGCCGGCGTATAGGATTAAAATCGGAGGGAACAGGCAGTTATGAAAATTGTTTTGCAAAGAGTAACCAGGGCATCGGTTACGGTTAACAATACCATCACGGGAAAAATTGATAAAGGCTATGTGGTGCTGCTCGGTGTCGGAGCAGAGGACGATAAAACCAAAGTCGAAAAAATGGTCGATAAGATCAAAAAGCTACGGATATTCCCCGATGAGAACGGAAAAACAAACTTGTCCGTTTGTGATGCAAAAGGAAGCTTGCTGGTAATTTCACAGTTTACACTGTATGCTGATTGCAAAAAGGGAAACCGGCCAAGCTTCACGGATGCCGCTAATCCGGTACTTGCCGAAAAACTGTATAACTATTTCATCGAATACGCGAAAGGCGAATTTTCCGAAGTCGAAAGCGGAATTTTCGGGGCAATGATGGAAGTTGAGCTTATCAATGACGGCCCTTTTACCATTATATTGGAGGATTGAAATATGCCCAGATTTTTCGTGCCTACCCCCGCCCCTGATAAAAACACCATAATCATTACCGGCGGCGATGCAAACCATATTATAAAATCTCTACGTCAAAAACCCGGAGATAAACTTACTTTGTGTGACGGTGCCGGATATGATTATCACTGTGTCATCACAAAAACGGATCCCAAATGTTCGGGAGGGGTTCAGGTAGAGACCACGATTCTTGAAAAAATCAAGAACGAAACCGAACCGAAATTAAAGCTGACATTATTTCAAGCTTTGCCTAAAGCCGGCAAGCTGGAAACAATAATACAAAAAGCGACCGAACTCGGCGTTTGTGAAATAGTTCCGTTTATTCCGGCGCGTGCTGTGTCTCGGCCGGATAACGATACCCGCATAATAAAATATGATCGCCATAATAAAATAGCGCGGGAAGCGGCAATGCAATCCGGACGCGGAATAATCCCGGCGATTAGAAAAATTTGCGGGTTTAATGATATATTGGAGTGATTCAACGAGTTTGACAAAACGATATTTTGTTACGAAGGCGGCGGAGCTCATCTGCCTGCTATAATAAACGGAGCTGAAAATTCCATTGCGGTAGTAATAGGCAACGAAGGCGGGTTCGAAGAAGAAGAATTCAAGGCTGCCATTGCTTCCGATGCGAAAGCCGCTACGCTGGGTAAACGAATATTAAAATGCGAAACAGCTCCGATTTGCGCAATTTCTATAATTATGTGCATTGCAAAAGATATTTGAATTATGTTAAAATGTATAAGAAAAAACATACGCACATATTTTTAATTTTTAGCAGGGGAAATGCATTATGAAAAAAACATTGATATTTGTTTTAGTATTGATTTTATCTTTCTTCGTTGGTTGTACCGACGAAGAAAACAATGTTAATAATTCTACTCTCGATTCATCCGTTGCAAGCCAAGAATTAAAACATCAACAACTTAAAAATAATATCATACTGAATCCAAACTTAATCCTAAACGATTGGATGACGGTCAATTTGCCCGAAGTGGGATTGGAAAATCTTGTGATTGGAACTGTTGAAGAAGGAAATGTTGTAGAGAGCGAAAAAGATTCGTTGCCCGTATATGTTTTTTGCGATTACAGGTATGGTGCCGATAGCATTTATCATGATTCATATTTAGCTGTGGTTACCGATTCTAAAATATTGCTCAAAGACCTTTCGGAAACCGGCGGAAGTTATGCGACTTCAATATATCTGCATGATGTAGACGGCGATGGGTTAGATGAAATCATTGTTCAACAGACGGTAGGAATGACCGGAGGAGCCGGTCAATTTGCATCAACAATTTTTAGAGTAATTGAGGATGACATTGTAGAAATGTTTCCGCTGCCTAATTTTGATACGGGTTTTACCTGTGTTTTAAAAGATGGATTTAAAATAGAAATATCCAACCGTTTTACCGGATATGCCACCACGATTGATTACGATACAATTAACGGTGAAAATGAAAGTTTTTATTTTAATGAAAATGGTAAAGTCAGAGCTAAAGGAGAAATTTCGCTCGATAGTTTTTATGAATTTGTCCCGGAGGATATAGATGGTGATGGGATTTATGAAATTGTATGCAAACAATATGTTTCACTTCAAGGACATTCGGATTACATCGGGGATGCCGAAAGTGTTTTAAAATTCAATCCAAGCACACAAAAGTTTGAAATTATCAAAGCAGAATTTATAAAGTGAATGTTAGAAAATAAAGACCGCTAAAAATCCAGAGTGCTTTATTTTGTCTTTCTGC
Source organism: Oscillospiraceae bacterium (assembly GCA_009778115.1). Classification (GTDB taxonomy): domain Bacteria; phylum Bacillota; class Clostridia; order Oscillospirales; family Ruminococcaceae; genus WRME01. The sequence goes on from WRKL01000020.1 coordinate 4,378, forward strand.
GTTCGTTATATCCCTTAATCTGGGTTAATTTCCCATCCTTTATGCCGTAAACTATATCCGCGATGGACGTAACCCGGCGCGAATGAGTCACGATAATTACGCAGCGATTTTCTTCTCTGGCAAGTGTTTCAAAGATTTTCAGAATTTCTCCCTCGGTTTCCGAATCAAGATTTCCGGTAGGTTCGTCCGCAATCAGGATCGGCGGATTATGAGAAAGTGCCCGTGCGATCCCGACACGCTGCTGTTCCCCGCCGGACAGTTTTATTACCTTACGGTCGGCAGTATCTCTGTCAATCCCCATTTTTCCCAGAAGAGTGTACGCATAAGTCTTTTTGTCTTTTTCCGGCGAACTGCTGATATTCATAGACAGAATGATATTTTGAAGCGCACTGAGGTTGGTCAGCATATTGTAACCCTGAAACACTACGCCTACATTCTGTGCGCGGTATTTATCCCGGTTAACGTTCCTGATGTCCTCGCCTTTGCAGGAAATTATACCTGCCCCGGCGACGTCCAAGCCGGAAATAAGCGACAGAAGCGTAGATTTTCCCGCGCCGGATTTCCCTACAATGGTATATATTTTCCCGGTTTCAAAATCCGCGCTTATGTTTTTTAGCACAGATTTTTTTTCGCCCTCATACTTATAGCTTACTTCTTTCAAAGATAATACGTTTTCCATTTCCTAATTCCTTTCCATAAGTATTTTTATCGGTTCATATTTTATTATTTTTTGCGTAGAAATTATGCCCGAAACCGAAGACAGCAGCAATGCGATCCCGGCGATTTGCAATACAGTCAGCCATCCCAGAGACAGCTCAAGACGTTCATCCGGTTTTACCTCCTCCGGATTACGCCGGTTAAAACCTCCCATACCGCCCATGCCCATGCCACCCATACCACCGGGGTTCATATTCGTGAGATTTTCTTCCTGCTGAGAAGCCTGCACCTGATGTTCGTATAAAATGTTGGTGACAGGCTGTGCAATCAAACTGCCCGCCGCAAGTCCGATAATCAGGCATATTAAGGTAAGCGAAAGGGATTCTACCCACAAACCGGAAACAACCTTAAGTTTATTCATACCCATAGCGCGCAGAACACCGATTTCATATTTTCGCTCACGAATAGCTATAGACGACAACAGCATCAAAATAACAGCGCCGAAAATCAAAACTATGATCATAAAAGTTAACGAAATAGTTTTAAGCCTTTCTACGGGCTTCACAATGGTATTATAACTTGCCGTATCGGTGCTTACCAAAAAGTTATCGGACAATCCCATTGACCGCAACTCTTTGTCGTAGTCTGAAAGCATATCCGGTTCTTTCAGGAAATATACAGATTCTACCCGGATCCCCTGTTTACCCTCCTGCATATTAGCTTTGATCGTTTCAAAGGTGGTTATTATTTCATTGCGTTTGTCATTGTAAGCGCTTTGGAGGGCATCCCGCTCATCGTCGTCCTGAGATATACAGTCATAAACACCCACAACGGTCAGGTCCCATTTTATATCGGTGAATGTGCGTTCGCCCATTTCCGCACCCGGCTCGAATAATTCGGCATCAACCTTGATCTTATCGCCCAGCTTCAGCCCGCTGTTTTCCATTACCTGCGCAGAAAGCATACATTCGCCGTCCGCTTGAGGCTCGCGTGATTTATATTCGCCGGTATCATAAGCGGAATTTAACCCACGGGTTCCCTCTTCAAATTCTGCGCTGCTGTTGGTGAGCCGGAAATAGGACAAATGATCGTTTTCATTTTCGGAAGCAGATGCGCCGCCGGGGCTTCTCATCCCCATCATCCGGTTCCCGGTTCCCGGTCCCAATTCCTTGTTAACCGCTGTAAGATCGTTCGAATTCGCGTCCGAATAAGCGTGATACAACGTATCCATGAGATATTCCGATTCGCCGTATTTGATCAATTCATCGGGGGTAAGCTGCGGTGCGATCATCCTGACTCTGCCGCTGTTAGCGCTGTTCTGCATCGCCTCTTCCCGAATCCTGTTCATATCCGGAGTTATCATAACCTCGGATCCGAATTTCTCCCTGTAATTGTCGATAACCCGGTCGGCAGTGTTGTTTATAAGCATGGTTACCACAATTGATACAATTACAACCAGGATCATCAGTGCAAGCAAAATATTGCGCCCCCGGTTACGAATAAGATTCTGCAAAGAGTTTAATATAATGTACATTCTAATTCAATCTCTCCTTCGCGATATTTTTCGCTTCTTTTATTACGGTTTCTATCCTTGTTCTGTTTATTGTTGTTTGAGGGGCTGAAAGTTTAAGATGCAGTAAAAATTCTATGTTTTTGTTTTCACCCTTTGAAATTGACGGAGAATATTCAAGTCCCTGCGCATAAAGTCCTATTTCTGCCGCACCCGTGATAACTGTTTCCAGCACTTCCTTATGTGCCTTTTCATCTTTGACTATTCCGCGCTTTTGGATATTTTCACGTCCGGCTTCAAACTGCGGTTTTACCAGCACTACAACGCTTCCGCCGCGGGCGATCAGCGGCTTTACCGAGGGGAGGACCAGCCGCAGAGAGATAAAGGAAACATCGACAGCCGCAAAATCTGCCGGGAAATTTTGTGAGGGAAAACCGGGCATACCGCTAAATTCGCGAATGTCTGTATTCTCGTGCGAAATAACTCTGTCATCCTGCCGCAATCCGTTATCCAGCTGTCCGCTGCCCACATCTATCGCATACACGGTTTTAGCACCGGAGCGCAGCATACAGTCTGTGAAACCACCGGTTGAAGCACCTATGTCTATACAAACTTTACCGGTAAGGTCAATGCCGAAGGTAACGAGAGCCTTTTCGAGCTTTACCCCGCCGCGGCTTACATAAGGTTCCCTTTCAAAGTTCAGGGAAATCGCTTCATCGGCAGCGACAAACTCACCCGGTTTGGTTTTTGTTTTTCCGGCCGCTTTTACCCAGCCCGACTTTATGTACATCCGGGCTTTTTCACGGGTATCCGCGAGTTTTCGCTCCACCATCAACACATCGAGCCGCCGTTTATTCTCCACCCTTTTCCTCCTCACGCTAATTTTAATACAAATCAGCATCGAATTAATGTCTGTATAAGAACAGATTCCAAGGATACCACAATTATGGAATATATTCAAGAAAATTATATGATGGGCATATGAAAATTACATGAGAAAAAATTAAATACATTTAATTATTTATTCACATTTATCCGCCCTTTTGTTGATACAATAATAAAAGTTGATTTAATTAAGTGAGAACATTGACATTATACGAAAGGATGATCATTTATATGAACCGTCAAAAGATAGGGGATGAAATATATTTCACGGCCATAGTGGATAAAAAATTCAAGACGAATAGAATTTCGGTAAATTTTATAGTTCAGCTTAACGCTGATAATGTGGCGGCGAGAGCTATGCTGCCCTTTATACTGCGTCGGAGCACATCCGAAATATCCGATTTCACCGAGCTTTCCAAAAATCTTTCAACGTTATACGGAGCTATACTTGATGGGGATATCCGTAAAATCGGGGACAGTCAAATCATTAATTTATCCGTGAGCGGTTTGGACAACACCTTTGCACTGGAGGGTGAAAATATCACGGGTGAGCTTGCGCATATTCTGGTAACGGCGGTAATACGTCCTGACGGAAAATTTAACGCCGGTTCAGATATTGATGCGTTTAAAACCGAACAGCGCAATCTGATAGATCTGATCGAGGGTGAAATCAATGATAAGCGAAGTTACGCCATAAATCGCTTGATCGAAATTATGTGCGAAAACGAACCCTACGGTATAAGCAAATACGGTAAAGCGGAGCAAGCGGGCGCACTGACCCCCGAACAGGTGAACGATGCGTACCTGAAGCTTCTCGAGTCCGCCGGCATAGAAATTATTTATGTCGGGTGCTCGGGTGCGGATATTGCTTTGGAAAAATTTAAGGAAGCATTCAGCGGCGTAAAAAGAAGAAGCGTACCGAAAACGTCTGTGACGGTAATAAAAGAAGCTGCGAACGAAAAAAGCGAAACCGAGCAAAAGGGAGTCGTTCAAGCAAAAATGGCAATGGGTTTCAGGACGGGTATCGGTGCGGCGGACAAACAGAGTGCGCCGGCCAGACTAATGACATCAATATATGGCGGAACCCCGTTCTCGCTGCTGTTTTTGAACGTGAGAGAACGCCTAAGCCTGTGTTATTACTGCGCGGCAAGATTTGACCGGGCAAAAGGAATACTAACGGTAGATTGCGGAGTAGAGGAAGACAACATCCAAAAAGCAAAGGACGAAATTTTAGCACAACTAAAAGCGTTGCAAGGCGGCGAATTTTCGGATGATGAATTGAAACACGCCGCAATGAGTGCGGTAAATTCGTTAAAGACGGTGGGAGACAGTCCGGCGGGCCTGGAATTGTGGTACTTGGGGCAAATATGCTACGGTCTTGACTCTACACCCGAAGAGGAAGCAAAGGTTTTAAGTGCTGTAACCAGGGAAGAAGTGCTTTCCGCCGCCGCGTCCGTAAGCCTGGATACCGTATATGTTTTAAAGGGCGACGGCGAACCCGAAAATATAGTTAAAGTAAATAATCAATAAATAAAAACGAAGTTGTTCGTTTGAAAAATACAAGAAAGGGCGCGGGTGTCAGCTTCGGTTTTCACCATTACGCGCATAGTGTGTGATATATGGATAGACAAACAATAAAAGGAATGCGTATTCGTGAGGAATATATTAAAATCAAGCATCCGACCGGGTTAACGGTATTGTTATACCCAATGCAGGGATATTCCAGTGCGTATGCGTTATTCGGAACAAAGTACGGCTCGATCGACCGTAGTTTTAAAACGCAAAGCAGCGGAGAATTTATTACAGTTCCGGACGGTATTGCGCATTTTTTGGAGCACAAACTGTTTGAGAACGAGGACGGGGACGCATTCTCCCTTTTTGCGAAAACCGGCGCATCGGCAAACGCATACACCAGTTTTGACCGAACCTGCTATTTGTTTTCCTGTACCGACAATTTCGAACAAAGCTTGGATGCCCTGCTGTCTTTTGTGCGCGACCCGTATTTTACCGAAGAAACCGTCAAAAAAGAGCAGGGAATTATAGGGCAGGAAATACGGATGTACCGCGACGATCCGCATTGGCGCTCGTTTTTCGGTTTGCTCAGTGCTTTATATAAAGTTCATCCTGTTAATATCGACATTGCGGGAACCGAAGAATCTATTGCACAAATCACCTCTGAAATATTGTTCGATTGTTATAACACATTCTACAATCTTAATAACATGGCACTGGCAATTGCGGGCAATTTTGATCCGGATGCGGCGATGGCTGTAATAAACAAAACGATAAAAGCAGATCCCGAAATAGAAATTACAAGAGCAGATTACGCAGAAAGCGCGGAAATCGCCGAACAAAAGGTCAGCGTAAATCTTGAAGTGTCGATCCCCTTGTTTACCTGCGGTTATAAACTTTCCCCGTGTGACGGGAAAGATGCATTGAAAAAAGAGCTTGAATGTGCCGTTATAAGCGAATGTATAGCCGGAGAAGACAGCGAATTCTACCGCCGGATGTATGACGGCGGACTTATCAACAGCAGTTTTTCCAGTGAAATTATGTTTGGAAACGGCTATTTTATCCTCGGATTTTCGGGCGAATCACGGGAACCGGAAAAGGTGTTTGACGAAATTAAAAACGAAACCGAAAAAATCAAAGCGCGGGGATTATCGGAAGAAGATTTTACACGTTCTAAGAAAAAGATATACGGAATGGTGATCCGCGAATGGGGCAGCGTGCAAAAAGTTGCAGGGAATCTTATCACATCAGCTTTTTCGGATACCGATATATATGACAGAATCGAGCTTGCGGCAAATTTGACACTTGACGGCGCCGCCCGCACTTTTTCCGAGCTTATTGCTGAAAGAAGCGCGATCTCTATTGTATTTCCGAAGTAAACGCAGGATATTGAGGTTAACAGCTATTCGGATCTTGATATTAATTTTTAAAATAAAGGAGCATGAAGATGAATTTAATTGAATTCCCGGGACTGGGAGGATTAAAATTTAATATTTCGGAAACGATATTTACCATTGGAGGATTCTCATTGCGCTGGTATGCGGTTTTAATACTGCTGGGAATATTGCTTGCCGGAGTTTATGCATTTAAAAATTCACGCCGGTTCGGGCTGGATTTTGACCGGGTTTTAGATGTAGTGCTGGGCGGCATAATCGGAGCGATTATAGGCGCAAGGTTGTATTATGTCGTTTTTTCGCCGGGTGAATTTCTTAAAAACCCAATGAGCATTTTTTACTTATGGAATGGCGGACTGGCGATTTACGGCGGTATAATCGGTGCTTTTCTTGCAGGGTTTTTCGTATGTAAGTGGCGTAAAGTTCCGGTTTTGCCGATGTTCGATCTTGCGGGAATAGGCTTTTTGATCGGACAGGCGATAGGGCGTTGGGGGAACTTCTTTAACGTTGAGGCTTTTGGTTCTAACACATCGCTTCCGTGGGGTATGATTTCGGATAAAACAAGTTCGCATCTTTTGGCGAACTTTGAAAAACTGCGGGATCTCGGCATGGATATATATCCTTACGAAGCGGTACATCCCACATTTTTATACGAATCATTGTGGTGTGCACTGGGGTTTTTGTTATTGCATTTTCTGTCAAAACGCCGCAGATATGACGGACAAATATTTCTTATGTATATAGGGTTTTACGGTTTAGGCCGATTGTTTATAGAGGGCTTGAGGACAGACAGCCTGTTGATTGGATTTTTGAGGATTTCACAGGTGGTCGCCGGACTTTTATTGATAACTTCAATTGTTATTATGCTGCTGATAAAAAGCCGTATAGCACAAGAACGAAACGACGAATATCTGCCGTTATATGTGAACACACCCGAATGTGCAAAGTATTTTGAGGAATTGAAAAACAAAGAAAACAAAGCGGACAGGGTTGAAGACAATATAACAGAGGACGAAAGCAATATAAACGAGGACGAACCCAAAAATGAAAAAGATGTTATTGATGAGTTCAAACACGAGGATGAAAATCAGGATGATAGCACGGAAGAAAGGGATGATTTGGATGAAAGCCAAAATAATTGACGGCAAAGCTGTCGCCGCAAGGGTAAAAAACGAAGTAAAAAACGAAGCTGAAAGACTTCGGCAAAATGGAATTGTTCCCGGGCTTGCGGTAGTTCTGGTCGGTGATGACCCTGCATCCGCTATTTATGTTGAGGGAAAAAAGAAAGCTTGTGCGCAGTGCTGTATCCGGTCTTTTGAATATGTTCTGGATAAATCTGTAAATCGTGAAGTTTTGTTGGAATTGGTCGGAAAGCTTAATAACGACCCAAAGGTAAGCGGAATATTGATTCAATCACCCTTGCCTGAACAAATAGATGAATCCGAAATAATCGCCGCTATATCCCCGGAAAAAGATGTGGATGCATTCCATGCCCGCAATGTCGGCAAAATTATGATAGGGAAATTTGACTTTCTGCCGTGTACCCCCTCGGGGATAATGGAACTGATAGCCGACAGCGGAATAAAAGTCGAGGGTGCGGGATGCGTTGTGGTAGGGCGCAGTAACATTGTAGGTAAGCCTATGGCTATGCTGCTGCTGCATAAACACGGTACAGTCACGATCTGCCATTCGAGAACAAAGGATTTGGCTTCTTTATGCCGGGAAGCGGATATTCTGGTAGCGGCGGCCGGCAAACCGAAAATTATTACAGCGGACATGGTAAAGCCGGGGGCAGCGGTAATTGATGTGGGTATACACCGATTAGCGGCGGCGGACAGCAACGGTAAAAAGATATGCGGCGATGTGGATTTTGATGCCGTCAGTGAGGTAGCGGGATATATAACCCCTGTACCCGGCGGAGTAGGACCTATGACTATCGCTATGCTGATGAAAAACACGGTCACAGCGGCGAAGCTGCAAAGCGTGAACCATTAAACGACAAATTTCCCCGCCGTTCTGCGGCGGGGTATCTGGTCAGCGGTCACGATTATCCGAACGCCCTAAGGGGTGGGAATTAGACCCAAAAAGATTAAATTCAGGCTCTAAGAAAGCTTAATTCCTCCGGAATTTCGAACTTTAAGAACATAACAGGAATCCGCGCCGAACACGCTTTGAATAACGGCGCGGTATTTATTTAACATATTTTCGGGCACAAAAGCCTGGATCGTACCGCCGAAACCGCCGCCGTGTACCCTCCACGCCCCGATATTTTTGAGCAGAATTTCGGACACCATCAAGGCCAGCGAAACGCTTTGGTTTTCAGCATCCGGCGCAGGATAGATGTTTTGCAAATATTTGTATGAAGAATTACCGCTTTCGATTATAATTTCCTTAAATTTATCAAAATCTCCGGCTCTCAGAGCTTTTACCTGTGCTGTGACACGCTCGTTATCCGCAAAGAAATGCCCTGCACGAAGAATAGCGCGGTCGTTGCATTTACCGCGCAGACCAGCTATTTTTGCAAGAAAATCGCCATTGTCGGCTTCTCTAAGTTTTTCGCTGCCAAAAATGTTCGCAACTGAACGCATTTCCCGGGTTATCGAGGCGTATTCATCGTTCAGATTGGCGTGATTGCCGCCGCAATTTACAATACACAGCGAATGACCGGATTTTTCAAAATCGAAATCTACCTTTTCGACTGCCGGATTATCCGGATCTTTAAAATCTATCGTGACAAAACCGCCGGATGCGCTTGCTGTTTGATCCATAAGACCGGATGGTTTTCCGTAAAATACAGTTTCAGCGTATTGACCGATTTTTGCTATTTCTATCGGCGTAACCTTTGCTTCATTGAACAAATTATTTATAATCGTCCCGGTTATTACTTCGAACGCGGCAGAACTGGACAACCCGGAGCCTTTGAGTACATCCGAAACGGTGTAGGCGCAAAAACCACCGACTTTATAACCAAGCCCGGCGAATCGCGAACATATTCCCCGTACAAGCGAAGCGGAATGCCCGGTTTCCACGGAAACCGGATCAAGCCCGTCCAAACCTACACTATCTTCGCTGTGTCCTTCAGATTTTATACGCACAATATTGTCGTCGCTGTAGGATGCGACCCCGATAATATCGAGATTTATAGCGGCGGCAAGCACTCTCCCGTTTTGGTGGTCGGTGTGGTTTCCGCCAATTTCGGTGCGCCCGGGAGCGGAAAAGAGCGCTACGGGTTTTTCACCGTAATATTCTGTAAAGCTCCGGATCAAACGAATATATCTGCTTCGCGCGGATTCAACACCGTCGAAACCGTATAATCCGGAAAAAACATCGTCGTAACTTCCTTTTTGGATTTGTTTCATCAAAGTTTTGCAATCCGTCATAACCATATGTATCATCTCCATCTTTTAATATATAAGGATATAATCAGTATAATATAGCGCCCGGAGATTGTCAAACGCAATTATCCCGTGACAGAAAACCCTAAAAAACCTTGAGTCTCACCTGCCATTGTAAACGCAACTAGCGTCAATATTTATAATTACACTAATTCTGAAGCCAATAAAACATTACCGATTTATCAGGCAATATAAAATAACCTGTTTTCCCTGATCAGCGGCGTAATCTATGGTATGCCGGGTTCCGCGGGAAACATTGTCCCAAAATGCGACTACAATGTCTGCGGCATCCACGATTTGTCTATTTCGCGCTAACGGAGCAAAAGAACCTAATAGGTTATAATTCGGGAGAAATTCCACAAGGCTTATATTATTCGCGAGCGCGTAATTCCGGGCGCAGGTATCTATGCCACGCGCACCGCCGCTCACTATTTCGGTGGTTCCGTCAGGAAGATATTCGCCTATATTATTAACAACCAAGTTTCTTGAACCTATTATCGCTACTTTCATTTTTTATTCCTTTTCTTTTAAACAGCTAAACAGCTAAACGGCGAAATTTCCTAATAAAAAATCCATTCCCAGCGCTTTATATTTGGCAGGAGTGAGCGGATTGTACGGCAAAAATTCCACCCGCTTGAAAAACCTGCCTGCTGCGGATGCTTTTGCCGCGATCTCTTTTATATTTGTCATGTTCTCGAGGTCGTCATTTATGCCCGGAATAAGCGGAACACGCAGAGTATACAAGGTTTCGGACAACATCAATAATTCGAGATTTTGCATTATAAGTTTATTGCAAACCCCTGTGATTTTTTTATGTGCCGCACTGTCCGTATGTTTTAAATCGAAATGAACCTCGTCGCAAAGCGGCAATACGGCGGCGAATATATCACTTCCGGCATATCCCGAAGTTTGGACGATTCTGTGCAGTCCGGAGAGGTTTTGCAACAATTCTAATAAAAATTCGGATTGAAACAAAGGCTCACCCCCGGATATTGTAACGCCGCCTTCGGATCGCTCAAAAATATGCCGGTGTTTTAGTATTTGCGCGGATAACTCATCGGCTGTTATTTTTTGTCCGGATATATTCACGAGATTCGACGGACACACCCTTGTGCAGCGGGTGAAAGGTTCGCATTCCGGATGATTGCACGAACGCCTGCATAACCGGCAGTCACTGCACCCGGTTTGTTTTATCATAAGTTGTAAATCGCCGGAAAGCCCTTCCGGATTATGACACCACAAGCAACGCAAAGGGCAACCCTTAAAAAAAATCGTTGTCCTTATGCCCGGGCCGTCATGCACGGTAAATTCTTTAATATCAAAAATGATCCCCTGCGAACTTATTTGCGGTGCGTTGTTCTGTATATTGTTTTTCAAACTCTAAACTCCTGTCTTGCGATCACATGATCCTGGTATTCCTTGTCAAGTTCGACAAAATAAGCACTCCAGCCCCAAACCCTTACGATTAGGTTTTGATGATTTTGGGGATTTTTTTGCGCATCAAGTAATATATCCCTATTCACGGCGTTAAGCTGAAGCTGATGACCACCCGATAAAATGAAATTTCGCACCAGCATCGCGACTTTAATAATGCTCTCATCAAACGGACTGCCGCTTATTTCGAAAAATACGCTGTCATGCAGTTCAAGTGTCAGCGGACCGCCGTTTATCACCTTGGTCAGATCCGGCTTGGTAAAGGCTTCGATCACAGACAGCGGTCCCTTGCTTTGCACATACAGAGCAGGTGAATAATTGGTTTCAAGCGGCTCGCCCCGTCTGTGTCCTCCGGCAGTCGCGCCCATTTCTTTACCCTGCCACATATAATACATGGCTGATCCCGTGCCGGCTCTGAATATTCCGTTGCGGTTATTTCGCTTGCCTGTAAGACTTGCGGCAAAGGTTTCGGTAAGCTCGCCGGCTATGCTGTTCGTAAGATCGTCGTTATCACCGAATTTGGGTGTATTGTAACGCAGCAATGACAATAATTCTTCTTCGCCGTCAAAATCCGCAGCCACAGCCTGCATCATTTTTCGGGCGGTCACGGTTTTTTCATCGAATACATAAAGCTTGATTGCCGTTATCGCATCAACGGCGGTAGCAAGTCCGACACCGTGCAATCCGTAGTTATTATATTTTGCCCCGAGTGAAATGTCCCGGGCTTTTTGAATGCAATCATCCATAAGCATGGACATAAAGGGAGCAGGATACAACGAAAAATCCTGAGCGTTTTTGATCAGAGTTTCCGTCTGATTTGCTATTCCGGTCTTAACTGCCGCAAAAAAATCGTAAAAATCATCAAAATCCATGAGCCGTTCTGTGCAGTCATTTACAACTTTGGGGTAACAAAGCGCAGCTATATTCGGAACCTCCATACCCAATTTGGGGATGATAAATTCCCAACACGCCGCTACGGTATAATCCCGCGCATCTTCCGGCTCGTAACCCAAGGCTATAAGCCCGGGTATCACCACATCATCGTTGGAATATTGCGGGAATCCCAACCCTTTTTGGGTAAGCGCAGTTGCATCTCTGTATATTTCTATAGGGGTGTCCGATGAAACCCTCAGATTGATTTTAGGGTCGATCATCATTATTTCGGCGGATGCTTTCAAACACGCCACCGACAACGGATTATAAGCGGGAAGCCCTTTGCTGCTTACTCCGCCTAACATAAGACTTTGGCCGTTGTCACCCTTTTGTACACCCGGGTACAAATCGCTGTCACGGTTAAAAGAAATAAAGAATTCTTCTAAAAGCGAAAAAGCTTCCTCGCTTGTCAGTCTGCCGCTCTTTAAATCGCTGTTCCAATACGGATACATATATTGATCGAATCTGCCAATACAAATATGAATATTACCCTCACACCAAAGGCTGAAATGCAGGAGCCTAAAAAATTGCAAAGCTTCAAGCAATGTTTTCGCTCCGAATTGCGGAACGCGCTCTAAGGTATCGGCAACCGTTTTATTTCCGACACGGAGCGCTTCTTGCCGATATTTACGGGCAAAATTCATAACAGCATCAATCGAAATGATAACTCTTGTCAAAAATTCCCGTTGCTCTTGGTTTGCCGTTTCCATCTGCTGGGTGCATTGTTCCCTTTGATGCGCTAATCCGTACTTGATTGAAGTAGCGTAATCGGGACAAATATTTCCGGTATTCCAGCTCCATCCGGGTTGTTCTGAATAATCTTGTTCGGTAAAAATCCCCGGCAAATTTTCGATAGTACGCAAACCTGCGATCCGTTCGCGCGCAAGGACTACAGGGGTTTCATTTTCCAGCATAAAACAAAGTCTTTGTGTCGTTCTTTCCGCCGCAGACAATCCTTCCTGCCGATATTTTTCGGCAAGATCAACTTCTATTTTCCTCCGGTACTTCTTATGTTCCTTGTTTGCTACAAAATCATGTAGATATTTTACCAAAACATCCATTTTCCCAACCGGCCTTTCAAAAAAAGCTTTATAAACCGAGCTTGCCCGTTCACCTCAAAATAAAAGAGAAGATTTTTGTTGACAGAATCGGACGGATTAGGTATAATTACAAAAAGGAAAAATAACCCTTGCAGTTTATCATCAAAACGCTATTATCGGGCTCGTAGCTCAGCTGGGAGAGCGCCGCGTTCGCAATGCGGAGGTCGAGAGTTCGATCCTCTTCGAGTCCACCAAAAATGTTTTCGCAAAAACGATAAAAGCGATAAAAAGCGAAGATTGAATACCGTATACCGTATACCGGGTATCCGGTATACGGACAAAGCGTATAAATTTCTGCGCTGATGTTTATATTGCCCGGTGTTCAATTACTATTTTCGACGCTTTTAAAGATTTTCTAATTCCGTGACCCCTATTTCCATTACATAATCATCCATAAAAAATCCGCCGCCTATATCGGTTTTTACTGACCCTACAGTAATAAACCCCATTATTTTATACGCTGCGGTTGTTTCGTTGTTATTTTTGTTTACCGTTAAACGGATTTTATCAAAACCGAATTCTTCCCGGCACAATGCGGCAGTTTTACGCAAGAAGCTTTTAGCGATACCCTTTCTGCGGTATTCTTTGCAGGTATACAGTTTACTGAGCAGCAAATGTTCATCCTGCGGTACTACAGCGCAATACCCCACCATACCGCCGGTTTTATGATGTTGTACCGGTGCTTTTTCCGCCGCGAAATATATATAGCCGTTATCTTGAATATCTGTGTAAATCTGTTCGGCATTTTGAAATTTTCCCAGCATATATTCGACCTGTCCGATACCAATGATCGGTGTATAGTGTTCTGTCCAGATTCTTGCGGCAAGCTCGGCGACGGCAATAGTTTGTGCCTTTAAATCGCAGGATGCTGATTTGCAAAGCTTTCGGATAAAAAAATCTGTTTCGGTTTTATATTGTTTTATGTTTTCCATAATAGAATCTCATTGTACCGCTGCCGGGGCGTTTTGTCAAGTATTTGAAAATGCAGATAAAACAGCTAAACAGAATCATCTGCGGGATAAATTATCCTCTTCTGTTCCTCGTAATCTTTTCTTCATCCGGCGGTGGTACAGTGCGATTATTATTCCGGCTGCCGCCGCAATAACTATTGCAAACAAACTTATAAATACTAAAACCCCATTTGCACAAGATACAACAAGTTTGTAGAGCCCCTCGTCGCCGACAGGGATTCTATTGATGAACCCTGTTACCATCAGCGTAATTATGCCCGCAGTAAAAACGATAACCGAACCTGCGGCAGAATATATCAAATATCGGTATCTCCGGGTTCGGTTGGACTGTATAATAAATATACACGCGATCAACAGCATCGTTAAAGCACCGGAAATAATCAATGCACTGTTCACAATGCTTTTTGCCGGAATAAGAACCCTTGATGTTTCGGACAACCATCCGAAACCCACATATTCTGTATAAGTTTCTTTGCATAAATCAGCAAGATAGTTAAGATTCTGTTCTGTTTCCCGGGTTATTTTTATACCCCGGTTTTTTGCGTCCTCGGTTAATTTTTCATATGTTATTTCCCGAAACCCCTCGACGGTCGCGCCTACATTTTCTTTGGAATAAAGATTATCTATTTCACAAAAAATGTCGTTTTTGATTTGTCTGCCGTCGATAATGCCGGACATAAATTCCGCTGAAAAGCCGCTCGACATACCGTAAGAAATAAAGTGATTCGTTATTTCATCGGCGACATTTTGCGCATATGAAGTTCTTTCCACATGAAATTTTATATAGGACGGGTTTAATATTGTAACCCGGATAACTGCTAAAAAGCCAAAGGATGTCAAGCAGAAAGATATTGCAAAAGACAACGCAAAAGATAAAAAAGCACGCATACTCCGGCTCATACTATACACCCTAAACCAAAGCCGCACAAAAAGCCGTGTGAAACGCATATATGTCTGCCGCAAATAACGTATACACCGGATTGGTTCCTTTCTTTAGTGTTTTTCACGCTAACCCCTCCTTCAATGAATTAACGACGGTCCTGAAATAAATTTACAATAAACGACAAGCCTGTACGGAGTGGCGCCTACCATTGTTTCGGAATGGCAGGTATACAGGATAAGATTTTCTTCTTCCGGCTCAAGGTCGTAGGTATCCGGATCCTCAAAATGGATTATCTTCGATTCTGCCGCTTCATAAACATATTCCCCGTAGTGTGTTTTCACTTCTATCCTGTCACCCGGTTTAACCTTTTCCAAATCGCTGAACACGCCATAATTATGCCCTCCCATAACGATGGTGCGCCCCTGTCCGGGAATATATGCCATTCTGCTTGTGCCGACACCTTTTTGCAATTCTTTCGGGCTATCGTTGTAAAAAACAGGCGTGTCAATATCTGCCGGTCCGACAATCAGCCGTGCGAATTCATCTCCATCAAAAGGAAATTCGATGTCTTTGTATTTTACCGTACCCAACGAAAGCTTCGGTTCGGTGTAGGTTTTTGCCGGCTCTCTGCCAAAATCAGGACCATTTTTTGAAAAGAACAAACTGCCCGCTTCAATATAATTTATCGCGAAAAAAGCCAAGACCGCCGTGTATATCATTACCGTTAAAAAGGAAAAAACAATAGGATATAATATAATTTTCCACCTATTGTTTTTTCTTTTTATCTTTTCATTATTTTTACTCATAATCATGACCACCTCAAAAACAGACCTGAAACGAAGGGAAGCTTAATATAAAACACCCTCGAAAGTTTTATTTAATGAACACAAATCTCAGTATCTAATTATTTGCTTTCATGCTTTTGATTTTTAATCTTTTGCACGGCGAGTACGGAAACAACCAGCACTATCATCGTCAGCGACAGCCAAAAAATAAATTCCGCTGTGTTGTCCGCACCGGTTTGTTTCCATATAGAACTACCCGGTGCAATATCATCAAGAAGAGCAGAATTTATGGGCACTGTAAATACTCGTCCGCTCGGATCTACAACCCTTATGCCGTTTCTGGTGACGTTAAGCGTGGCTCCCACCGACCTTGCGGCACTCTGCGCCAAAGAAATTAGCTGCGACCTTACACTTGTGGGAAGTTCGCCGAAATTGTATATTCCGGTTTCTGCCCAGACCTTCCCGGCATCGTCCATACGGTTAAGCGCATCCCCTAACTGCGTTGCGGTCAGGGTGTTTGCTGCCAAATAATCTTCGATCAATTTAATATATTGCGCCGGAACCTTCTTAATTTGACCGTCCACTTTCACACCGGCTTTTGCTCTGTTGATCACATCTTTTTCGGTTGCGGCAAATACAGGGACGGTAAACATAACCGTAAGTGCCAGCACAAAAACCAGCGTAAAAATCTTTTTCATAATAATAACCATACCTCTCTGCGATAAAAATCGCTCTACCAATTTAACCAATTTAATTTTTCATTTCATAAAGGGGACTTTTTAAAGTTTGGGATGATAATTAAAAATTATCCCGCTTTTATTTCTTTTTTATTTTTTTTGGAGCATTTACAATCTGCGCCTTTTCCTGTGATAATCAATTGAAACGTCATTAATATTATTTTTATATCTTCAATAATGTTTCGGTTGTTTATGTAGTTTATATCCATTTGCACCCATTCATCAAACGTGATGTTTTTATTTCCGGACACCTGCCAGTAACAGGTAAGACCGGGGGTTATGTCCAGTCTTTTAAAATGGAACGCCGTGTACTTATCGACTTCGCAGGGAAGGGGCGGCCTTGGTCCCACGATGCTCATTTCGCCGCGCAATACATTCAAAAGCTGCGGCAGTTCATCGACACACAATCTACGGATAACTTTGCCCACTTTCGTGACACGCGGATCATTTGTTATTTTGAACGTCGGTCCGGAATTTTCGTTCATATGTAAAAACTCCGCCTGTTTTTCTTCGGCATCCGAACACATACTCCGGAATTTGAACATTTTGAAAAGTTTTCCCTTTTTACCGACCCTGATTTGCGAAAAAAAGACCGAACCCCGTGAATCCAATTTTATAGCTATAGCCGTTACCAAAAAAACCGGCGATAATATTAATAAACCGAGCAAGCTGAATATTACGTCTAAAGACCTTTTAAATGCGTTGAAAGCACCCCGTTTTTTATAAGGCACAACCACTATTGCCGCCGGACTTTCACGCATGAATTCCTGCGGTTTTATTTGACCTTTATCATTTTTAACAACGGTTCTCATACTCTAACGCCTTCTTTTCTTTTCATGTAGGTACATTTACAGCAAACCATCTGAGCAGTCTTGTATGTAACGAAAGAGCTCCCGGTTTGATTTGTTTTTTTGCAACAACCTGTCCGCTTCATCGAAATTGGGCGGACGGTATTTCGTGTCATGACAATCGCTTCCAACAACTATCCGGAAACCTTTTTCGGCAAGACCGAAGGTGAATTTCAAGGATGCTTTTTTCCTGAAAGCATCGGTGTCCGTTTGGTATATAAAATCTGATATGGAAAATATTTCAGAAAAATCCGACTTTTTGTAAAACCCTAAATATCTGTCGATATGCGCTAATACAGGAACAACGCCGCAGGAACTGATGATGTTCCATATTTCTTCCGACATCCAAGGCGAATACGACCGATAAGGGAGTTCCAGCAGCAACAAATTCGTGCCTTTCAAACACAACGGACTAAGGTCTTTGCCGGATAGTTCCTTTTCCAAACGCACTTCCGCACCCGGGATAATTCCGATGAGTCCGGTTTCCCCGAAAGCTTCCATATGTTCAGCCAGTGCATTTTCGGAAACCTTCCTGCGGATGATAAAATTTTCAACAGATTCAACGCAGGCGTAATAGTGGGGAGTTGCCGCAACTTTCATTATACCACATTGATTTGATAAATGCAACATCTTTCTGGAAACATCCGTATTTTTTGCGCCGTCATCCATTCCCGGCAGGACATGAGTATGAAAATCCACAGGCAGCTTCAGCGTTTTCCGCTCTTTGCCGCCTTTCTCCATACTAGCAATATTCTTCATTCTTCTTATAACCCTTGTACCCGGTGTATTTGTACATTTTATATTCTTCATGTGTATCGTTAACAACAATTCCCAAATTCGCGATATTTAGGTTGTTTAGGGTTTCTATTGTTTTTTGAAGTTCTCTGTAAAGCGATTGCTTCTGGCGTGCCACAAGCAGGATTCCCGCAGTTTTGTTCGCTGCCATCAAAGCATCCGACACCACACCGATAGGCGGCGTATCTATGAAAATATAATCATAATATTCCGAAAGGCACTCCAGCAGTCCTATCATGCTTTGTGAACCCAGCAGTTCTGACGGATTGGGCGGAATCGCCCCGCAAGTGATCACATCTAAATCCGGCACGACATCGCGGTTAACGGCTTCATTTAATTTCACGATATGGCATAAAAGCTGAGAAAGACCGATTTTATTGTTTAAACCAAAAAGTTTATGCTGTATAGGTTTGCGCATATCCGCGTCCAGAATGACCGTTTTAAGACCGGTTTGCGCCATAGCGATAGCGAGGTTAGCGGTAGTATTGGATTTTCCGGCAGCCAGTTCCGAGCTGGAAACCACAACAGCTTTTTGAGACGGGTCGGTAAGGGTAAAGAGCAAATTTGCCCTTAAAGATTTATATGCTTCCACAATATGGAACGGCGCGTTCTTTTCCAGCAACGCGGAACCTTGCCGCACATTGCCGGTTCTTTTTTTTTGTTTCTGCCCGGGAATAGCATCGAAAGACGGAATTTCACCCAACACGGGCGCCCCTATTCGCAGTTTCAAATCTCCACCGCTTTTAACGGAATTGTCCGCGAAAAAAACAAGGAACCCGATACCCACCGCAAACATCGCACCTGCCAAAAACCCCATTATACTGCTGTTTCTGACGTTAGGGAAAGAGGGTTCTGTAGGGGTTCTCGGACGGCCTATCACGACGACGGAGCCGGTTTGCACTATCCGTTCCAACTCAACCGGTGCGACATCCGCCCACACACCGCATATCTCTGTGGATAAGTCCGGATCTCCGGTTTCCACCGAAATGCGCAATACCTCGGTAGCGTTCTGGACTGTCCGCATCAAAAGGGAAGATTTTAATTCCCGGATAGAAATCCGATTGAACATCCGGCGCCGGACTTTTTCCAGAATATCATCGTTTTCCAATATTACTATATAATTATTCACCAATCTTTGTGCCGCATTAATTTCACTTATATCAACGGTGTCAGCATTTTCCAGTTTGTTGTTTACATACATATCTATATGTGCGGTATATTTTTTGGGTAAAACATAGCTTGAAATCACAAACGCGATAATAAAACCCAGCAACGCGCTCCCTACAACCCATTTAGCCGCTTTTCTGAAAAAAAATAATATCTCTTTTTTATCTGCTTTATCCTGCATTTTTATAATATTCTCCAATGTATATTTATAATTGCCTTTGGGTATTTTAGCACACATTCACATTGGTGTCAACATAATTAAATTTTTGAATTTTTTTGGTTTTTAGCGTGAATTTTTTAAGGTAAAATTTTAAAAATCTTATTGAGTCGATAATAAAGTTTTACATTTTCTAACCTGTCCAAAAAAATTATTAATTTATTTAACCTCTCCATGTTGATCACCCTATTTATTAGAGATTAAGAAAAATGAAACTACGCCAATTATCACAGCAACAATAAATATTTCAAACAAGTTGACTTCAATAAAAACGGGTATGTTTATTTTTTCGAATATGGCAATGATTAAGAACACAAAAATACATATGCTAATAATTAAAAATCCTATTCCAAATATGGTTTGCAATTTTCCTGATATAATCGTATTGTTTTTTATAACCGCAATCTGCACAACGAAAAAAGCCGTTATAAAAACAAGGGAAACTATTGATAATATTAATATTAAAGTTTTAATATTCATCACCACCCAAACTGTCGTTTAACGAATTTTACCCAACCTTCACCCGATAGCCTTGTGAATCTTTTTGAAATAGCATTAACTGCGATGGTTGGATTTCTTGACCCTAACGATAGAACAAACTTTATTGCGGTTTGCGCGATATTATTGCCGTTGCCGTCGGTTATGATTAAAGGCTTGCCCCATGCATCGTAGGTGTATTCCGCCACGAGGGTTCCCGGTCTCGTCAACATCGCAATGAGGGGTTGCAGGTTGTTGCAGATATAGCTGCAAACCACGGTGGCGGATATAGAACGGCTGTCAAGATTGAAGTATTAATCAAGCGGAATTGGAAACAAAGGATCTGGCTATTTTCCTAACCAGCTTATAGTCTGTGGTTTCATCCCAAACAATGAACCCGACATTTCTCTCGTATCCGATATTAAAAAAATATTGCTCACATTCCGCATCATTTTTTCAATAAAAGCGTTTTTCCATAAATGGCACCATTTGATATCAAAGTCATTGATAAAATTTCAATGGTTTTTACTCTGTCAGAAAAAATATTGATTTCTTCTTCACTTGATATGTAACCATCAATATCTGTGTAGTAAGCGTATGTATTTGTTTGTATGATAATTGGATTTAAGCTTTCGTCAGTTATGTAAAAATAACCGTCTTGCTCGTGTAACCCCCATTCGTTTGGTATTTTAAATTCACCGCAATGGTCAATTTCAACTGTTTTCCAGTTTGAATAATCCTCAAATATTTCCGGAACAAAGCTGTATGCGATTAATACAATAAAAGCAATAATAGAAGAAATAAATAATAACGCACCTAAACAAATGCCAAGTATAACAGATTTTTTCACCTAAAAACACCCCGTAACATCTTTAAAATTTATTCTTTCGTTCTCGTCATAGTCGGTTGACAAGAATATGATTTTTTCGTTTGTTGAAACAAGAATATGGTTTGTTAGTAATATATTCCAAAATAAGGATTGATTTTCACAACAACATGATAGATAACTTGAAATTCGTTTGGATTTTCAACACCAATACATTCTCCTACCGAAGCGGGTTAGCGTTAGCCACATGATCCGCGGTCTGTGCGATATCGTCCGCTGCTGTTGGTTGTGCTTAACGGCTTGCCCTATGCATCGTAGGTGTATTCTACCACGAGGGAGCCGGTATCGTCAACTAGGCCTATGATTCATGTCCGTGTCAAGTTGTTGTAGGACTTTTAATTGTAAAAGATTTGTGAAGCCGGAAAGTGGGTTAACCGAACATTTTCAATATTTTTTGAGTGCCTGTGATTTTACCG
>WRKL01000021.1 GCA_009778115.1 Oscillospiraceae bacterium
CCCTGTCTTGCGCTGTTAAAAACAGTCCGTGGGCGGAATATGCGGAGGATATAGTTGCCACCAGCGGCTTTGCTTTCCGTATGTGGGTATCTGCCGATCTTTGCCCGTCTGCCACCAGTATTTGGAGCTTTGATGATCAAAAACCGTGGATAGAGAACAGCGGTTTAACTTGCGGTTACGTCGGGCGTTATTGGGGACAGGATGACATTGAAGAACAAAAACGTTTGGAAGCTATCGCCAATATAAAAAAATCTATCGACAACGGAATCCCTGCCGTTTCGTGGGATATTTGTGTATGTGAGTGGGGTTTGATTATAGGCTATGATGATAATACACAGACCTTTGCTGTTCTTGGTGTATCCGGCGAAGGAAAAATGTCTTATAAACAGCTTGGCAAACGGGAATTGCCGTTGTTGTCAGTTTTAACAGTCACGGGAAAAAGCGACAAATCACAAAAAGATATTTTATATGACACAAAGAAGCTGGCGGTTTTGCATTTGAAGGGCGGAGAATGGTGCGATAACGCAAAAGGACTGGAAGCCTATCCCGCACTAATACGGCATTTTGAAGATGATTTTAGCCCAGACCGTTCCTGGAATATGGAATATTTTTTGGGAACTTTTGGTGCGTTAAAATATTATACCTGGAAATATTTCGAAAAAATGGAGCAAACAGAGCTTGCCGCGATTTACAAAACCGTATATGACATATGGCAGGAAGCATTTCAAATCAAGAAAGGACAGGATGTCAGTCAGCCGGAAATAAAAGCAAAAATAGCTGCAATGTTAAGATCAGCACATAGGAATGAAATCAAAGCTGTGGAAGTTATGGAAAAGACGATGAAATGAACAAAGACGGTGTAAGAGCTGCCCCTTTTGCCCCTTTATAAGTCGCCGGATCCTCCGGTAGGTGTCGATTAGCTTTATTGATACCTGCCGGAATTTTGTTTTTGGGGGTGTTGAAAACATTTAAAAACAAGGAAGCCTTAGTGTAAAACCTGTTGATTTTGTCATGCCGTTGTTGTATAATGAGTATGCAAGCAAATATAGTAGTGCAGAATAATGCAGAAACAACAGTGAAAAATCGGGATTTATCGGTTAACATAGTTGCACAGTTGTACAGTTGCACTGCCCGGTCTGACTATGACGGGTTATTTAGACTGACAGTTCGGAAAAAAAATAGATCTTTTTGGAAATTAAAACGTGATGTATGAACACAGATCATACGTTGCGAAGTTATTTTCGGGGAGATCTAATGAATTAAAAACAGAAAGGTGAATTATCACTATGCCAAAACTATTTTATCAAGGTCACGGGAGTTTTCGTCTTACCGCTGATGATGGCCGCATCATTTACATCGACCCCTACAAGGGTACCGACGAGAGCTACAGTCTGCCCGCTGATCTGATATTAGTCACCCATCAGCACCATGACCATAACCAAATCGACCGCTGCGCTAAAAATCCGGATTGCCGAATTATAACAAACGAAGAGGCACTGACCGGCGGCAAACACAATCATTTCAATGTGGGCGGTATTGTGATCCACGCCGTACAAGCAAGCAATAAAAATCATGATCCTGCGCAGTGTGTGGGGTATATAATCACTCTTGACAGCGTAAAAATCTATGCCAGCGGCGACACATCACGGACGGATCAAATGGAGCGGTTCGCCGGGCTTGAAATTGATTATGCTCTCTTTCCCGGCGACGGCAAATATAATATGGGACCGGAAGAAGCAGCCGAATGCGCCCGGTTGATCAAAGCGAAAAATAATATTTTAATCCATGTGAAACCCGACGAATCGGTTTTGGAAATAGCCGAGGGATGGGATGCTCCGAATAAGCTGATATTAGAACCGGGGCAAGAAATAAATTTGAAGTAAACTTGAAAAATAAAAATTCAAAACGGCTAAAATTTCCTTTTTAAGTCATTTTGGGTATTGGGCTATGCAGTATTTTTGCGGGGCGAATCACCACGGGCGGGCACATCGCGGGCGGCTTTTTCAACACCCCCTATTGCTTTTTTGCATAGATAATGCTATTGTATAAACTGGTTGTTTTTTGCGGAGAAAGGCGGATTCATTTGCTCGGATTTATTATCGACGATATAATAAAACGCGCGTTAAGCGAGGATATTAACTATATTGATGCTACCACCGGAGCCCTGATAGATCCCATTGGTGTCTGCGATGCCGTTATGATTGCAAAACAAGACGGATGTGCAGCGGGCGTGGACATTGCTTCCCGGGTGTTTGAGCTGCTCGATCCGGGCATGACAATTACAAAGCACAAAAAGGATTCCGACAAAATCCGGATCAAAGATAAAATCATAACACTGAGGGGAAAAACAAGTGCTTTGCTTCAGGGGGAACGAACGGCATTAAATTTTTTACAGCATATGTCAGGTATAGCGACGGCGACAGCTGAGTGCGTGCAAGCCGTCAAAGGAACTAATGCCGTAATTTGCGATACCCGTAAAACTCTGCCCGGACTTCGTGCATTGCAAAAGTATGCCGTCACAACCGGCGGCGGTAAAAATCACAGATATAATTTGTGCGATGCGGCTATGATCAAGGACAACCATATCGAAGTATGCGGAAGTATATCGGGTGCGGTAAAAAGGTTACGCGCAAAGATCGGGCATACAGTCAAAATAGAGGTTGAGGTCAACGATCTTGCCGGTTTGGAAGAAGCCCTTGATTGCGGTGTTGATATTATTATGCTGGATAATATGAATATCAAAGAAATGACAAAAGCGGCAGAAGTCACACGGGGACGTGCGCTGCTCGAAGCATCGGGTAATATCACGCTTGCTAACCTAAAAGAGGTCGCGCGAACCGGAGTTGATATAATATCGTTAGGCAGCTTGACACATTCGGTTAAAGCGTTAGATATTTCGATGAAAATAAACATGAGAGGGTAGTTATGGTAGAAATTAAAAATCTGCAAAAATCCTACGGTTCACTTAATGTTTTGGACGATTTGAATATGACGGTCAATCAGGGTGAGATATACGGTTTTATCGGAGAAAACGGGGCAGGTAAAACCACTGCAATGAACATTCTGACGGGTCTTATATCCAAGAACAGCGGCGATATAAAAATAAACGGCAAAGATGTTTTGCCCGGAAGTTATTGTCCTATCGCCTATCTTCCGGAATCACCTTCGTTGTTGAATTATATGAACGCCTTTGAATATTTGGAGTATATCGCGGTCGCGTGCAATTACGAGGGCGATTTAGAAACCCGTATAAGAGAAGTTATTCACGCTGTGGGTCTGGAAAAAGCGGTGAAGCGCAGACTGGGCGGATACTCGCGGGGTATGACACAAAGAGCTGCAATGGCGGCGGTTATGCTTACCGATTATGACCTTGCCGTGCTGGACGAACCGACTTCCGCGCTGGATCCCGCCGGACGCGCTGATATGATGAATCTTATCAAAAACATGAAAGAACAAGGTAAAACAATAATTTTTTCCACCCATATACTTTCGGATGTGGAAAGAGTTGCGGATAGAATAGGAATATTGCACGGCGGTGTTATCAAGGAAGAAGGCAGCTTGTCCGAACTTGTATCAAAATACGCGGAAAATGTTATCGCTTTTGAACTTGACCATTCCGCTCCTCCTCTGGGGGAAAAACTGTCGCGCTGCGAATTTATCGGTGACCATCGCGTTATGGGCAGCGCTTACTTTGTTAAAATTACGGGCGATATGGCTCAAGGGAGCAAACAGCTTTTTGCGTTCCTTTCGGGTGAACAAATAACCGTGACCCGCTATCAGCATCAAACGCCGTCTTTGGAAAGTATATACCTGAAATCAGTAAGATAAGGAGATAACGATAAATATGCAAATATTTGCCGGAATAAAGAAAGAGAATTTGGAACTATTTAAAACCTATCGTATAATAGCGTTTGTAGGTGGGTTTATGTTCACTGCGATTTTAAATCCGTTTCTGTTTTGGATGCTGCCGCAAATCGGGGCGGCACTGGGTGTAACCGAAATTGCGCTGTTTAATACAAATCAATATACTGCGATAGCGGGTTTTATTTCGGATAGCTTGCAAACGGGAATTTTGGTCATGGCTATTTCTATGACACGCGCCGCCGGCGGAGATCAAAAGAATAAAACTTGTGTGATTCCCCTTGTGCTGGGATTTTCGCGAAAAAACTACGTCCTCGCGAAATTTGCGGTTTATCCGCTTTATGCCTTTTTAACCGCGATGTTCTCGTTTGTTACCGCTTACGGAATATCATATTTTTTGTTCAGGGATAAGGTTTCGTTTTTGAATTTTTTCCCGAATGTTATATCTTTATGCGTGCTGGTTGCGTTCGCCGTTATATTGACCTTGTCGCTGGGTTGTATGACAGGCAAAGGCGGCTTAAGTGCAATAACGGTTATTATGTTGTTTACATTTATAGAACCGCTGTTGTCCGGTTTGCAAATAAACCGCTATAATCCGCTTGCGCTGGCTCGTATTGCCCGGGAAGTGGAGGGGAATTCAGGATTTATACAAACGAGTTCCGGAACTATAAACTACACTGAAATGTCTTTGTGCATTTTGATCACAGCCGTAATTTCAACAATATTGATTTTACTTACCGCATATGTGTTTAAAAATAAGCGCATAGCCTAAGTCCACAATTTTTATTAAAGGAGTGTTTGATTATGACACGAAAGGAACACAGCGGAGTATTAAGGTTTGCTACACTGATATTGGGTGCGATAGCCGTCGTATCGTCCGCCGCTTATTTTGCGTGCAAAATTTACAACAATAAAAAGTACGACGAAAAATGGAAAGATTATAATGATTGCGGATTGGCGTAAAAACCCGTAACTATGTAATATTCGTTTTTTTGATCTTAAATAAAAATCTTAATATTCCCGCTAAAAATTTCGGGCTTCTGACTACTACTATTTTCATTTACAAATACCTGCCTTTCATATTTAAAGCCTGATGGTGCTTTGGAATCTGCCTTTTTGCCGATGATTCGGCGGTTTTTTTGCGGGCGGACATTCTTTTCTAGCAATCAAATAATTTATTCAAGCCAAAAAGTATCAATGCCGCCGCCGCTATCCCCAACATAAGCTTAACGGGAAAGAAAATTAAAACCAGCAAAGCCGCACCCGTGAGTAACGCGAATCCTGCGCATCCGCATTTTTTCCGGTTCTTTTTCATGTCCGCCGCCTCTTGTTCTTTTTAGGGAAGTGTTAAGAAGCCGTCTGTTCAAAACTACCGCGGCGGTTTTATCAGATTCTGTTTTCCAACACTCCCTTTAGGTAATTTATTATATTCAGATTTACAAATTTTGGTTACAGGGTGCGGAAGAACATCTATTGCTCCTACCCAACTCTTCGCTTGAATTTTCACGGAGTTAGGAAAGGAGCTAATTTTAAGTGTAAATATTTCTTAGCTGGTAATTGGTATTAGATAAAATTTTCAGAAACATTTTTTAATATTTGAATCGTCTTTTTTATGCCGGAATTTATATCGTTTTCGGGCTGCCAGCCGAGGTTTTTCAATTTAGCGGGATCAAGCAGTGCTTTGGTCGCTTTAGAAAAACCTGCCGCTTCCGTTTCGCCGGGCGGTTCATGAATAATTTTCACATCCCCTGAGATCGCGGCAATTTTTGCGAATTCTTTGAGTGTAACATCCGAGTTTTTGTCCGCTACATTGTAAGCTCCGCCCGATTCGCCGCAAAGCAAAATTGTAAATATTGCCGACACCGCATCCGCTACATAAATGTAAGAATAGAATTGATCCCCTTTGCTTTTTAGTACGACATCCTGCCCCCGGACAGCGCGTTTTATAAATTGGGAGCTTGCCTTACTGTCTGAATCCAGCATGGTAGGCCCGTATATTCTGCATAGCCTTGGAATAACTATATCCAAGCCGTTTGTAGTTTGGTTATGCTTTGCGGTATATGCGTTACACAATGCTTCTCCCAGCCGTTTGCTTTCACTGTAGCCCGCCCGCACTGTATTACAGTCGATAAAACCCAGATCTGTTTCTGCAAATCTTTCTTTTTCCGAATCATTTTCCCCGTATATTTCTACCGTCGATAAAAACGCAAATCGAATAGAACCGCCGGATTTTACGGCATAATCCAAAAGGTTATATGTGCCCAGCACATTGGTGCTTATCGTGCCTATCGGATCGGATGCATACGCTACGGGATGGGTGTTGCTTGCTCCGTGAATAATGAAATTTGTATGTTTTTTACCCTTTATATCCGAAAAAGGCAAAGTTATATCATGGCGCACAAAGTTAAATTTTTCGTTGTGCCGATAAGCCGCGAATTTTTTGGCGGCGGCGGTTGCATTCCGTCCAATGGCGGTAACAGAGATTCCGGCGTTATATAAAGCGTTCCGTGCCATCAAAACGTCAACCGCAAAACTCCCGACCATGCCGGACGCACCGCTGATAAGGATATGTTTGCCGTTGAGTTTTTCCCAGGGTAGTTTTATTCCCGCACAGGTTTTAACGTCGTTTTGATAAATTTTGTTGTTGATCGTCATATTGCACGCCATACACCAAGTGTACAAAATCCATACTAAAGTATGCCTAAGGCCGGATTTCGCACCGACTTGGTTTCTTCCTTGATTATTTTTACTTTTTTATGGATAATAAAGCCTTAAACAGCTCTATATCATCCGAGGTTGTGATTTTAATATTACTTTCAGATCCGGTCGCAAAATACAGGGTTTCCCCCAAATCCACCATCATGGTGTTGGTATATGCAGGTCCTGTGATGCCTATATTCTTTTTGAAAGCTTCTTCGTAACCCCATAATAGTTTTCCGTATTTGTATGCCTGCGGGGTTTGCACACGCATCAATGTGTCCCGGTTGATATATTCGCAGGTAGTAAGCTCATCCTGCTTTATGAATATCTGTTCGTTGTACGGTAACGAGGATACTGCATTGCCATGAATCGCACATTTTACGATAACATCCGACAGCACAAAATCGTCTACCAGCGGACGTATTCCGTCATGTATGACTACTATATCGTCCGCCGAAAGCTCGTCCTTCAAATTGAATACTCCGTTTCGAATAGACTCCTGCCCTGTATTTCCGCCGCTTGTGACCCATTTTAATTTTGTTATGCCGAACTGTTTTGCGTAGGCTTTGAGCAATTCGTGCCACCCGTCAAGGCACACTACCTCGATAGCATCTATTTCCGGATGTTTCTGGAAGCTCTCCAGAGTGTAAATCAAAATAGGTTTGTCGTGAACGTTAATGAATTGTTTGGGTATGTCCTGATTTGTCCTCTGACCGCTCCCCGCAGCAATAATAATCGCAGCATTCATAGTTTATTCAACCCTTTCCAATATAATATTAAAAATAAATTTTGCTAAACATTCAGCCTGTTTCCCGTCTTTGTACGGGATATATTTGCGGATAAAATTTTCAATCCTTTGCATATCCGCGGGCAGATCTTCTATTTCGCGCATAACGGCATCAATAGTCCGATTTATGTTTGCCGGCATTTCATTTTCATAATCAATATAAAATCTCCGGCTTTCGGAATATTGTTCATAATCATACGCATAAAGATGAACGGGTTTTTTCATCAGAGATGCTTCGAATATTATTGCCGAGTAGTCCGTTATTATATGATCACTTATATGCAAAAGCTCGATACCTTTGAATTTTGCTTCCCCGCCCTCGTTCAGCACCGCATCCCGGGTATATATCGTTTCAATCGCCCGGTTGCGGCCGTGCAGTTTGATGATAAGATTGAACTTGTCATAGTTTACGGCTTTTATCAATTCATTTACAGGTGCGTTTTTATCGGCTCTGTGGGTGGGTGCGTACAAAATATTAAGTTTTCCGTTGTCGGCTTGCGGATAGATGCGGTAAAACTTCCGGCGGATTTCAATTTCAGCCTGTGCGGACAGCAAAAAATCTATCCGGGGCAATCCCATTATAACCATTTGCTCTTCATTGGCGTTAAACGCTTCCATGAAATAAGGCTTGGAAACCTCGTTTGTGGTGAGAATGTAGTCATAGTTGCGGTGCATATTCATAGTGCGCAAATACGCTTTATCCCAGCCCTGCTCTTCGCCGGGTACAGAAAATCCGAACTTTTTCAATGCACCTAACGCATGCCACATCTGTACGACTTTCAAATTTTTCCTGTGATTAAGAACGCTGACGGCAGCCGAATACCCGTCAAGCACGACAACCTTTGAACTTGCAATATTTTTCATTTGGGCGAACATCGAAAAGGTATATCTGATAATACCCACGAGATTTTTCCCTGTCATTTTCGTAAACACTACAATTTTTATCTGCGGAGAAAGTTTTTGGACAGCCTTGATAAGAAGATCAAAATCCAGACTGAGGTCATTGCTCTGCCGGCTGATAAAAGTGATCTTGTTTACGGGTCTGCACACAAGCTTAATAAAAAAATAAATCGCCCGCATTATATATTTCCAAATAAAAATACAAATCGTTTTAATAAAGCTCATCTAGTCCTTACCTTCCGGTATAAATTTTTCCAGGAATCTTTTGGTCGAATTTCCGTCACAACTCTGGAGAAACCGCTTTGTGAATTTTTCCAGCTTGTTTGTATCAAGTTCCGGTTTTTTTATCGCCTTGAGCAAATCAGAAAAATTTGTACACTTGGTTCCGTATACATATTCGTCATAATCATAATGTAAACCCCTGTTTCCGCCGTATCTTTCCAAATCAGGCGCGTAAAAAACGATGGGACGTTTCAGCAGCGCGTATTCGAAAATACAGGACGAATAATCGGTAATAAGTAAATCAGTTATCAGAAGCAGGTTGTTTACCTCCCGGAAAAACGAAAGATCTATGATTTTATCGCCAAAATTTTCAGGGATTCCGGTTTTGTTTTTGATAAAAGGATGGTGTTTTATTATGAATAAATCGTGTTCACCAAGCGATTCGTACAGCCTGTCCATATCCAGAAAACTTTCCGGATAATGCGCATCCCGGTTATCTTTACCCCTGTATGTCGGCGCGAACAATATTATCCGTTTGTCTCGCAGTACGGGGATTTGATCATATTGGGACTGCTTGATTTCTTGCATATAGTTTTCATCGAAAAACATATCCGTTCTCGGCGCCCCGGTTGCAAATATTTTTTCTTCGCTTAGATTGAAAGCTTCAGCGTAATGCGGAATGACATTTTGCGAACTGACAACAGCCGCAGAATAGTTTCGGTGCGAAAGGGTTGTGTCCGGGGATATATCAGAACGGGTACCGCCCATTTTTTTGAAGGCTCCGAGAGCGTGCCACACCTGGATAAGTTTGGTTTTCCGCCTGAGTTTAAGAGGGTACAAAAAGGCGTATCTGTCATCAATTATCGTGATCGGACAAACTGCGAGGTAAAATAAAAATCTAAGCACGAATCCGAGTCCGCTGCTTTTGCTTTTTTTCACCGTTATTATCACATTATACCCGTAATTTATTAGTCCGTTATTTATGAAAAACAAATTTCCCGGCATTTGTTCCTTACCCGGTGTTTGTTCTTCACGATAAACAAGGCTGATATTTTTCTCTCTAATCCTAAAAAATACCTTAAAAAAGTTGAACGGTATTTTCAATAGGTTTAAAAGTACAACGATCGCCGTTTTTCTTAACATTTTTATAATTGAGGACATATAATTGAATACCGTGCGCCGCGCTACGCAAAAACCGTTTGGGGTATATTATGTGCGCCGGACCGATTCCTTTCTTAAATATTGGGCGAGCTGTTAAATTTTAATGACCTTAGTGACCTTAATATCCTAAACAACTTGTAAAATCCGTAAAATCTGCAAAAATTCAATTCTTTGCAAAGTTTTGTTTAATATAATATTTTAATTTAAAAAATGCCGTAATCCGGTATAACGCAAAATTTTCCGGTTGTTATTAACCATTTGTCCGACACGCTCGGCAGTTCCGACTATTATTAATATTTTTTTGGCGCGTGTAACGGCGGTATACAGTAATTGGCGAAAGTACAGCTTTTCGTAGCCGCCCGGCAGCGGCATTATTACAGCATCAAATTCGTTACCCTGGCTTTTGTGTACGGTAACGGCATACGCAAGCTCAAGCTCCTGCAATTTTTCAAAGGGGTACACCGAGATCCTGTTTTCAAAGTTCACCGTAAGTTCGTGCGCGCGCGCATCAATCCTTTGAATCACACCTATGTCGCCGTTGAACACGCCGGTTCCCGGCTCGCCGTCCTTTGTCCATTCAATGTCATAGTTATTGCAATTTTGCATTACTTTGTCCTTTTCGAAAAAGGTATAGTCGCCGAATTTGACGGACGGAACGGACGGGCGGCCTGACGAATCAAATTCGTTTTTTGACGGCGTATTTATACCTGAATCCGGATCCGAATTCAACATTAAATTAGAATTTAACGCTTTTTGCAATCTGTGATTCAAATCTATAACACCGAGGGTACCCTTGCGTGACGGGGTGAGGGTTTGTATATCCTCGAACGGATCGTATCCATACTTTGCAGGCAGTCTTTCAGCGGCCAGTCCGATAACAGTACGGGCGGCGGATTCTCCGCTTTTGCAATCTATAAAAAAGAAATCCTTATCCTTTGCGGAAAGATCCGGCATTTGTCC
The DNA here is from genome assembly GCA_009778115.1 of Oscillospiraceae bacterium. Taxonomy (GTDB): domain Bacteria; phylum Bacillota; class Clostridia; order Oscillospirales; family Ruminococcaceae; genus WRME01. Next base: position 10,592 of record WRKL01000021.1, read on the forward strand.
GCTTATAATCCTATGTGCGTTTGTTACTATCAGGCTTTTGGAGGATTGCCTGAATATCTTTTTGAGTTCAATCGTGGGTATGGTTCCGCTTTTGATCAAATCGTGCAATACGTTTCCCGGTCCGACCGACGGAAGCTGATTGTGGTCGCCGACAAGTATAAGACCGGCTCCGGGCTTTATCGCTTTGAGCAAGCTCGCGAATAGCTGCGAGTCTACCATAGAAGTTTCATCTATTATTACAACATCGCTTTTAAGAGGCTCTCCCTCGTGTTTCTGGAACAGGTTATTTTGAAATCCCGCACCCAGCAACCGGTGGATGGTTTGCGCTTCCCGCCCCGTGACCTGAGCCATACGCTTTGCCGCCCGTCCGGTCGGAGCAGCAATATCTATAAGTAAACCCTGATGCTCGAACAATGATATGATCCCGTTTAAAACCGTTGTCTTGCCTGTGCCGGGCCCGCCGGTGAGTATCATAACGTCATATTTATACGCACTTTTTATTGCATCCCGCTGCTTTTTGTCGAAAACGATACCTGCTTCTTCCTGCGCCGTGTCAATAAGTATATCCAGATTTTCGTATTCCTCACGCCGGTTCAGCATCGTTTTCAACCGCTGTGAAATATATGTTTCCGCAAGATAGTATTCGGGGAGCATCAAAAATTCTTTGGGGTTTTCGACCTTATACAACAAACATTCCGCAGCACAGGCTTCGATTACGCTGCTGACCGTATCATAATTGACTTCCAATAGCCGGGCTGTCAGGGTTATAAGCTGTTCTGCGGGAAGACCGGTGAAACCGTTTTTTGAGTTATGCCGCAAAACATGAACAAGCCCCGCTTTTATGCGTGATATATCCGTGGGAGGAAGTTCGAGATTTATTGCGACTTTATCAGCATCGGGGAACGGTACCATAATGTCGTCACCGCACAGAACATAGGGGTTGTCCTTAATATAGTTGATCGAATTCGCACCCCATTTTTTCCACGCGAGCGCGCCGTGCGACGGACTTATTCCGTTTTGCTCCAAAAACAGCATCAATGTGCGTGATGCGAACACCTGCTTAAACTGAACCCCCAAAGCGGCGGCTTTATTAGGTGAAATTCCTTTGACTTCACCCAAGCGTTCCGGATGTCTCTCAACGATATTCAAGGTTTCTTCACCGAAAAGGTTCACTATATTACGCGCGAGAACCGGGCCTATTCCCTTGACGGCACCCGATGCCAGATATTTGTATATAGATTCGGCGGTCTTCGGAAAACTTCGTTCGTAATATTCTGCCACAAACTGTCTGCCGTACTTTGAATGGTCGGTATAAAACCCGGTTATTTTTAGATCATCACCGCTTTGTGCGGCGGCGAGCGAACCCACAACCACCACAAGCGTATCGGGCGTATGCAGTTCAAGCACGCAAAAACCGCTTTCTTCATTTTTATATATGATTTCTTCTACCGAGCCTTCCAGTTCTGCTAATTCCTTGTTTGTCAACTTCTAACTCTCAATTCTGTATTTACATTAATTTTTAATGTTTCAATTACACGGCTTATACGGCTTACACGGTTTACATGGTGAATCGCCATGACCTACTTTTAACTGTTCTTTGCCCAACATCCTGTCGAATTCGTCCTGTTTGCACATGACCACCGTGGGGGTTTCATCCTCAAACAGGGAGCATATTTTACGGGTTTCTTCGCTTACCCCGAGATCAATCACAAAAACCGTAGCATAATCCGGGCTTTGATACTTAAACGCCGTGACTGCGCCGCGCAGTATCGACTCCGCATTTTCAACATGACCTTTTAGGGGAAGCACGACAACCGCTTTCTTTTCGCTGTGCGAACATACCAGCTTTTGCTCGATAAACGCAATAATGTCCGCAAATCCCAGAGCCGCCGCAAATAAAATAAACCCCGCAACCACATAAAACCACATATTCAATCTCCTCGCATATTACCGCAATTGTTTCTATAATATGCAAAGAGCCCCGCTTGCGTTACGATTTTGGTATTTTAACTTATAATCGCTTTTGTAAACCTGCTGTAAACCCTTACGCCGTTCACAAGCTTGTAACCCCTGACCTTAAAACGGGTTCCTTTTTTTGAGTTTCTTACAGTATACATTTTCCCGGTTGTCGTTTTCAGTCTTTTATAACCTATATAGCTCGATAATTTTTTATTTCTGCGAAAAATTTGATATATGAAATTCTTTCTTCCTTGCCAGCGTATCCTGACCGCACCTTTCGCATTCCTGGTGATTTTGAAGCCCTTGGGCGCATTGTAGTTTTTTACAAACCCGGCATAAACAACCGTATTTCTCGTTATTACCGTGCCGGTCCTGAACGGGGTTTTTAACCTTGAATCAAGATACCAGCCTGTAAATGTATATCCTTTTTTGACAGGCTTAAATAACTTATATGATGGAACAGCCTTACCCGGCTCCGTTTTAAATGTCCGTAATATTTGACTGCCGGAATTAAAAGTAAAGGAATAATTCAAATCCGCTTTTTTATCAGAAATATTATCCTGCTCCGGCGGCATTATGGTAAAATCCGTCACGCTTGTCCCGGTGTAATTCCCTTTGCCCGAAATGACTATCATCGCTGTTCCGGCGTTTAGGTTGCTGTTATAAAAGGCGGTATAATCAATTCCGTTTATCAGCGATACGCCGTCCAAAGTAAAGATAAAATCAGGTCTGATCGCCGCTCCGGTGTGCCGCTGATCCGGAATAGCTGAAAAACTGCCTGCCGCTATATTCTTCGGCTCTATTTTAAAATTCGACGACACCCTGCCCGAATACCGGCCCGTTCCCGTAAGGGTTACCGCCGCTGTTCCCGCATTGATGTTATCAGTATATTCCGCCGTATAATCCGTATTCTCTACCAGCACAACATCGCCGACGACAAAGAAAAATTCGGGAATAATCGCCGCTCCGGTATAAATCATGTCCTGAACACCGAAAAAAACACCGTCTTCCAGTAAAATATCTTCACTGAAAATAACAAAGTCTGTTGCGGCAGTTCCGGAATAGTTGCTTATCCCGGAAATAGTGACCGCTGCTGTCCCTACAGATATATTTTCGCTGTATTCTGCGGTAAAATCTTTGTCCCTCACAAGAACCGTGCCGTCCAGTGTAAAGGTGAAATTAGGCTTTAGCTCGCCGCCTGTATACAATTGATCCCCAATTTTGGTGAACATCCCGTTTGAAATATCTTTTGGGATAATATTAAAGTACGCCGTTTTCGTTCCACTGAAAGAACCTATGCCGACAACCGCAACCGAAGCTGTTCCGGTATTTCGGTTATCGGAAAAGAAAACGACATAATCCTTGTTTTTTATCAGCTCAACACCGGAATGCTTAATAGTAAAGTCCGGGGTAATAACCGAACCGGTGTAGCTTTGGTCTGCTATTTCGGAAAAAACACCATCCATAATATTCTTCAGCGGATAACCATGTCCGGCGGGATAATCATATCCGACCGAATAACCATATCCTGCGGGATATGTGCGCGGATAAAAAACAACCCCGGAAACCCGGGCATCAGCCGCCGCTTCGATTGGTGCGGCAAAAATAAATATCGTATATATCATTAAAAGCAAGGCTGAAAGTACGGACGTTTTACTTTTCATATACAAAAGCCTTTCCGTTGATACCGGAATTGTTATATGCGACTTTTACCGACAAATTCATCTATTATTATACGGTTTCGTCCATAATTTGTCAAGTGCTTGAAAACCTCAAACGAAAAAAACGTTTTTTCCGCACGATAAACGCATGAGTACACGTCAATCTAATTTGCCGAAAAAACATTCAAGAACTCTAAGAAGTTGTTGGGATCAAAGAGATTTCGTTTCAAAACCCCGGAAATAGGGATTTTGGTTCCTGTTTTCGCTTTGTAATCTTTCGAAAGGTTTAACGCAATTTTTCGCACGGTATTGAGCAATTTTTGCACGTTCATGTCCCATACACGAGTTTTATCCTCCGCAAAATGGACGTCAATTAACCAATGCATAGGCACACCCCATTCCAAACAAGCGTGATTCAATAGTTTTCGCAAAGGGGCTGTAGCACAATGAAAATTGTGTTGCAGCCTCTTTTTTGCTTTAGCTTAACTAAACCCCCGGTTCTACCGGGGTGTGGGTAAAAAAACTTTAGCAAAAGAAAAGCTCCTGTTGTAAGATAGAAATGGTTTGGCAACCGCATTACTAAAAAACAACAGGAGGTTTTAGGAAATGGGAGAAATAAAGAGTTCAGCACACTCAAAGTGGCGCTGCCAGTACCACATAGTTTTTGCACCTAAGTATAGGCGAAAAGAAATATATGGACAATTGGCAACAGACATAGGTCAAATACTAAGGAAGCTGTGCGAACAAAAGAAAGTAGAAATATTGGAAGCGACAGCTTGCCCCGACCACATACATATGCTGGTGTGTATTCCACCGCATATAAGTGTATCACAGTTTATGGGTTTTCTCAAGGGGAAAAGTACGCTGATGATATTTGACCGCCACGCAAATCTGAAATACAAATATGGAAGCCGGCACTTTTGGAGCCGAGGTTATTATGTAGATACTGTAGGACGGAATAAAACCGCAGTACAGGAATACATACAAAGCCAATTGGAAGAAGATTTGATGAAGGATCAAATAACACTTAAGGAATATACCGACCCGTTTACGGGTAGCAAGAATACAAAGGCATAAGAACAGGCCGCTTTAGCGGCGGCCCGTAATAGTAATGCGTTGTTAAACCTTCAATACCCCTTGAGGGGTTGAGCCTGTAGCGGGCCCTTCCAGGGCCAGTGCAAACCACCACTTTAGTGGTGGTTATGATTTCATGGGGGTATGTTGAAATTCCGTGGAAAAAGCCCGATATTCTTTGAAAATCAACGTACTTAAACAAAGGTTGCGCCCTTTTTTAAAGTTCCTCTTCAATTTTGTTTTGTTTAAGCTGTAAGTTTTTCGAACAATTGCGAACCGGTGCGGTTTGCTTGAATTTTGTTGTGTAATTTATTGACATTATAACATGATTATATCAATACCCTTAAACCGCCAAATCATGTTTCAATGTTCTCGGGACCTGTTCTAAATCTTTGATTTAGGTAACGGGTGAGATTATTATAACACAGCTATCAAAAGAAGATTCATATATACATAAAATCAGAACTCCAAACTCTCAGCAATTATATAAAGAAGATATTATATCATTTGTTAAAGATTTGGAAGAATGGGCGGAAAAGGAATTAAAAAAACGATACGATCTTGAAAAAAAGAAGGGAAGTCCGGTTTCTTGGACAGATGGGAGTATTTATAGCAAATGTCATCATATTGCCGACCCTTATACTCTCCGTAGGAATGAAAATGATGTTGAAGATTGGGGGATTTTACTTCCTATTGAAATATATCTGGTTTTAGACAAAACAACCGATATTGTAGACTATTCAGTTATGTCAATGGGTTATCAAATGGAAAAAATGCTTGATGAATTACTCTATTACGCTTCTGCCCTTGAATTTGAAGATGTAAATGCACGCTTAAAAGGTCTGGGTCAACAAATATGGCAAGCAAAAGAAGGATTGCGAATGTTGTTTATAGAACAGGTTAAAGCATATGATAAAGTGGATTTTAAATGTCAATATAAATATGATGCAAAATCAAAAAAAGAAATGGACGAATATTTTAGAACTTGTATACTTTCTGATAAAGGGCAGTCTACCAATAAAGACGATCCGATAAATCCAGATATGTTGAAATTAAAGTTGGCGATAGGGCATATTGAAATAGCGGTAAAAACCATATTGGAAAAGACTAAAGTTGATAAATTAAAATTTTTTAAAAAATTCGAGGGCGAACGCATCAATCAGATTGAAATTAATAATCCTTTTGATTATTAAATAAAAAATGTCTTTTTTACAGCATCGAGCAATATGACTCGGCGCTGTATTTTTTTGCATTTTTTATAATCCATGATAGCGACACAAATTGATGTTTCTGTGTCGTTACGGGCTAAACCAAATTTGATAAAATGTGTTCAGGCTAAAAAATTATTGCAATGAAAAACGCCTGCGATCAGGGATAACGGCCTCATGAACCGGGCACCTCGCCAACAGCACCTTGAAAACTGAATATACCAAACGGCACTTATCTTTCCGTCATATTCGCGGCTAAAATGCTCATCAGCTACGATCCGCCCGGATCGGGAACTATAAAAGCGATTTTAACCGTGTTTCGCGGGAGTGATAAGCATTTTATGAAAGTGAGGATTCAAAATGAATACTCAAAACTTTGTTAATAGTGAATACGTTTTTAGAAAATATGGTCATGCCCGTGTTTGTTCGACTTTTCACAGCACAAGAATTAACGGTGACGATACAGACCTTATCTTCGAATTACAAGATAAATCCCTCTATCCCATAACACTTGATTCACTTCTTTATTTCATGATCCAAACAATGGAAGAAAAATTTGGGGAAGATGATAACGAAAATGGTCAGCTCTTTTGTATTGGCAAAACAACGACATTTTCAATCCAAAAGAAACAGGACGGCTCCGGCTACGAAACGATGAACTTCATTTTCAACGATACCATCAGCACCGAAGACACACTCGAAGAATTCGGTGATGATATATCGGCAGAAGCGGTATACAACAGAACTGCCGCTGATGAATCTGTTACTGCTGTGATCCAGGGTTTTCCATTGAATAAAAACGGATTGCATATGCAGATGAAGTTGAGGGATGGAAGACAATTTACAACATTCCTCGGAGATACAGATTATGATGTTCTTAGTCTAATAGCCAACGGTGCTTTAGGTAAATATCCGCCCGTGCTGGACTTAAATTGGTTCATCGGAAAAATCATTTTGTTTTCGATTGACAAGGAAGACGACGAATATTGCCTTTATTGTTTCGGTTATGATACCGTTCGCAATGATTCTGAATAAGTAGCCGTATTCGCCGGGGCAGGTGCGGCGCGGCCTGTCCCCGGCGACAGCCTAACGCGCATATAAAAACGGAGGGATTTATTATGTTTACTATGACTAACGACCATTTGAAGAACGGCACTTACCAAACGAAGATCAACGATTTTCGGCAGGGATATAACCGTTATTTCATCGACTTTCCCATTGACGATTTTAATGTATTTACCGGGAGCTTCCCCGGGAAACTCAACAAAAGCCATGTCCTGTATCTCTTTTTTAGGGAATCCGGCATGGGCGAAAAGGATATTGCCAAATTGACAGCAACAGATTTTATAGGTACTCCTGTAGAAATCACGATTAAAAACAACACCAAGGATGGCAAAACCTATTCAAATGTTGTGAAAATGGCATTGCTTGAAACAGAAGATACAGACGATGAAGCTGAAGAATCCGGAGCGGATGATTAATTTTAACAAACAGACTTCAAATAACATTAAGTGTGCAGCGGGGTTGCTTTCGGGCAACTCTCACCGCACAGAAAGGATGACGTTTTATGAAAGTAGGTATTGAAGGCAATTATTACGGTGTCTACACGAAAAAAGAAAATAAAGACGGTAAAAAAGTGGAAGTCTTTAAAAAAATCGGCCTGCGTGTTCTCGTTATCGGTAAGCGCATCAGCTTGGACACCGGCGCAATACAGCTACACATAGAAATCTTACATCATGGCGGTATAACCTCCCGGCACTGGTTAGATAGGGACGATGTCTATGCGCCGTCTGCAAAGGTTTTATGGGCGTTAGGCGCAGATGTGTCGAAAGAGAACATGAAAGTATTTGACGAGATTCTTTTACATCAGGAAAGAGGTGTTGAACTTGTGTTTACTCATAAAAATATAGGCTGGAGCAACCCCGAAAAAGAAGCGGATATTACCGCGCATACGGGAATTTTAAAGCAACAGTTTTTCAAGGCATATGAGGGCATAGGCGCAAAATCCGAATATGAGGGTGATATAGCCATAAAACCCGCCGGGTCACTTGAAAAATGGCTGAAAGGTATCAAGAAATATGTCATGCCCTATCCAGCTTTACAGCTTGCTCTCTCGTTAGGATTTGCGGCGGTTCTGGCCGGATATTTACAGCCGGTGTTGCTTGAAAGTATTCTTGTACATTTTTACGGTTTGTCATCCTCCGGGAAAACCACCGCTTTATGGCTGATTTTATCCTGTGCTTGCAAACCGATCCGGAGCGGCTCCACGGCTACGCAATGGAACAGCACGACCAACGGTATTTTCGGTATGCTGGATGGCAATTACGGTTTCCCATTTGGCATAGACGAGCTTTCCACCAACGACAAGCGGGATCTTTCAGACTTTGTGTATTGTGCGGCCAACGGAAGTGAAAAAGACCGCATGACTTCCGTCTGTAAAGTGAGGAAGAAAGGCACATGGGGAACGGTGATTGTTTCCACCGGCGAAAGCTCGCTTTTAAGTCATTGCAATTTAAACGCCGGACTAAATGTTCGAACCATTGAACTGGACTTGCCGGAAATCACCCCTAGCGCAGAGGTTGCGGAAAAGCTAATGGAATGTATTTCAAAAAATTACGGTTGGGCGAATCCAAAAATCGCAGAATACATCTTAGAAAAAGGCTATAACGAGGTATTAAGCGAATATAATAATACGCTTAAAATAGTTAAAGAGAGGTTTCCGATCAAGGATGAGTTTTCGGACAGAATGACAAAAAAGATCGCTTTAATCATGCTTGCCTCCGATTACGGCGAATATGCTCTCGATCTTAAAATGGATAGTGAAGCGATTTTACAGATACTATGCGATGCCGCCATCCGGCAAAATCAACGTACTCCACGCGGTATTACGGAAAATCTGTTGCAAACGCTTTTAGAACACCTTTCAAAAAATCACGACTGCTATACATTTTGCGCAGAAGGGAATAAGCACAAACGCCCTGCACGCAAACAATGTGTCGGGGTAGTGAAATTCTTTAAGCAGCCTATCGAAATAGACGATGAGCCTTGTGTCGCTGAAATCGCTTATTATCCGGTGGAGTTTCAAAAACTCATGGCAGAATCCGGATTGACAGATACCGACATCGCTCTAAAAGCATTAAGGGATAAAGGCTATTTGTCTGCGGATAAAGACGGAAAGCTGACCCGCAAGCGCACCATATATGGCTCAACCATGCGTATGCACATATTGACCTTGCCGAATAGCTTGTATGAAAAAGCTATTAACTTTTCAGCAGACCCGCCCGATAGCTCCTTGCCGAGCTTTGACATTTCAAAAGAAATAGACCCTGACGATCCCGATCTTGAAATTGATTAGGAGGTTCCATTTTGACGATAAACGAGGTAACCGTAACGGCTACCCGGATTCGTCGAAAGCGTGTCGAGCTGCACGATAAAATACTGACCGTTCAAGAGAACGGTGTGGCCGCGCCGGAGTTTTTCGACCCCGCCGCCGCCCTGTTGTTCAAAATGCTACTGATGGAACCGGTAGACCAGAGCGATTAAAACAAGTAATACGGAGTGAGGTGGCTTGCTACCCTCACACAAGGGCAAGGCTCAACCCTTGCCCTAAAAAATATCATAAAGTTATATTATAAGAACCCGACCCGTTTGCGAAATCAAAGATTTCGAACGGGTGCCCCGGAACCTTCAGCCGTGGGTAGTGTCAGGTTGCTTTTAGCTTATCACTCGCTTGCTGGTTGCCGGGTGGTTTGGGTTTGGCAAAAGCTGTAATAACCTCACCCGTTACCGGAATCAAAGATTCCGAACGGGTCCCGAGAACATTGAAACATCAATTTGCGCTATGCGCTTGCGGCATCTGCCGCACTTTCGCTTCCAGCGAAAGAAATTGTGTTATAATATTGCTACTAAAATAAACGGAGGTAAAACATGATTTACAGATTTTCATTCAAAGAAATTAACTACGGAAGCATTGACATTGTTTCCAGTCACGAGCCGGACAGGGGTGAAGTCATTGAAAAAATAATGGAAGGATGTGCATTTTACAAGGACACCGAGTATGACTACATCAAACTTGAAGCAAAGGAGAATGATAAACCATGATACCATATGCAAATGAAGAACTTGCCTACGCCTATTGTCGTTACAGCACCCGCAATCAGGACGACAAGAGCAACGATGACCAATTAGCTGAACTCAGGGAATACGCCATCAAGCATGATCTTAAAATAGTTGATACTTTCCCGGATGAAGCTATTAGCGGCTCAAAGGCACAACGTCCGCAGTTAGACCGCATGATGCAGAAGCTCCGCTCTAACACCGACAACGTGAAATATGTGCTTGTTTGGAAACGTGACCGAGTCTACAGAAACACCGGCCTTATGCACAATTTTTTGTTGGAGCTGGACGATCTTGACGTGGAGCTAATCTCCATCACCCAAATTTACAATGACCCCAAAGAGCGCGTTATCATGGAAGGCTTTCAGGATATACAGGCCGCTTATTACCTGTTAAACGTGCGGGAGGACATTATTCGCGGCCAGACCAGTGCGGCCAGACAATGCCTTCACAACGGAGGCCGTGCGCCTTTAGGTTACAAAGTGACCCCGGATTTGCGTTACGAAATAGAGCCGTCAGAGGCGGTTATTGTGCAAGAACTTTTCCAGCTCTATGCTTCCGGTAAAAACATGAACGAGATTTTGGGCATATTCCGGCTCAAAGGATATCGAACCCGTAACGATGAGCCTTTCGGCAAAAATTCGTTCAATTCTCTGCTAAAACAGCGCAAGTATATAGGCGAATACTGCTGGAACAGGCGTGTTTCCCGCAACAGCCGGGGTAAATGCAATCACCATAAAAGCAAACCTAAAGATGAGCAAATCATCATTCCGGACGGTATGCCGCGAATCATTGACGATCACACTTTTTCAATGGTTCAGGCACGGTTGGCACATAACAAAAAGAATTCCGGCAGTTACAGCGCAAAACGACCCTATTTATTTTCCGGTAAAATCATCTGCGGCTTGTGCGGCCACACGTTCCACGGCAACCTGCGCCGTTCTCATGGTGGCACAGTCGAGTATTCATCCTACCGCTGCACACACCGCTTACAGACCGGGGAGTGCAAAAACCCTGAAATAGAGCGGAAACACCTTGAAGCCTATGTCATGGAAAAGCTCAAAAATCATCTGTTTAATAAGGACGGGCTGGCGCAGATCTCAAAGCAGATTAACGCCTGGCAACAGACCGCAGCAAAAGCAAAGGACACCGACATTAGGCAATATCATAACCGGCTAAACAAAATTGATAAAGAAATCGCCAACATCAGTCACGCCATAGCGCAAGGGTCACCGCCGCAACCTCTTATCCAAAAGCTGAACGAGTTACAAAAATCCAAAGAAGCGGTAGAGGCCGAAATCATAAAGCGCGAAAGCGCACAAATCACCCCGCAAATCACGGCGGAGCAAATTGACACAGCACTTAAAAAATTCGATGAATTTATGAAAAATTACACCGACATCCCAGAGGCCAAAAAATTCATCGACCAGTATATCAAGCAAATTAAAGTATTCCCGGACTACATTGAGGTCACCTTTACGGTGGCCTTTTCTTTTTGCCTATACCCGGTCATATCGCCATCACTGGATATAACCGTTACAGCGACAAAGGATGAAGTCTACGAACCTGCCCGAACTAAGGGTTATAAGAAACGCAAAGTATCGTTCGCGGCATTAGCGGAGGAACACGGCTTACAACGGATACGGACGGAAATATTGCCCGGTATATCAGCATAGAACATACAAATCCCCCGGTTGCTCCCCGCTATTGGAGGGAACAACCGGGGGGAGGGTGTGGAGACTAATTTCCTTCACACATATGGTTTAGTGATTATGCCATACCTGAGCATAGAAAAACTCCCGATTGCTGTTAAAAACAACGGCAATCGAGAGCTTGATGGTTGCGGAGGAGGGACTTGAACCCCCGACCTACGGGTTATGAGCCCGTCGAGCTACCAACTGCTCCACTCCGCGATATTTTTTGTAACGTGCAAGAGATTCTCTCTGTCACTTTGAGCAGTATAACATTTATCCCGGCATTTTGCAATATCAATTAATAAATTTAATAATTTATTAATCTTTAATCTTTAATCTTTAGCAAACTCTTGTTTTTCTTATGTCTATCAACTTTTTCAAATATTCCAAACTTTTTCCATCTTACTTTCAAAAAAGTATCGTGTAAAGTAACAAATAATATTTCCTTGTTTTTTACATTTTTTTGGGTTGCTTAATTTTGATATTTATGAGCAAAATAATCAGGACATAGGATTGTCATACTAATTTCCGGTTAGGGATGCTGATAAAAAATTCATGCAGAATTAATATATAGAAATTTTATA